>JBEANZ010000682.1:0-13602 GCA_041165185.1 Verrucomicrobiota bacterium
CCTCCCCGATCCGCGGCTCGCGTTTCTCTTCATCGGCGGCGGCCCGCAACGCGCCGCCCTCGAACGCGCCGCCGCCGCGCGCGGGCTGGACAACCTCCGCTTCCTCCCGGCGCAACCCCGCGCGCGCCTCGCCGCGTCGCTCGGCGTGGGCGACGTGCACCTCGTCACCTTGCGCCCCGGCTGCGAACACCTCGTGTTTCCCAGCAAGCTCGCCGGCGTCGCCGCCATCGCGCGTCCGGTTATTTTCCTCGGTCCACTCGACTGCGAGATCGCCCGCCTCGTCACCACGCACGATCTCGGACTCGCGTTCTCGCGGGACGAAACCGATGCGCTCGCCACGGCCCTCGCCACCCTCGCCGCCGATCCCGCGCGCGTCGTCCGCCACGCCGCCGCCGCCGAAAAATTCGCCGCCGCCCTAGGCGACGCCGACTCCGCCGCCGCGCGGTGGCACGCCCTGCTCGACGCCGGCGCACCCGCCGCGCCATGATGTTCGCCGCCGCATGAATCCCACGCGCCTCACCGCCTACGGCCTGCTCGCCCTCGATCTCGTGGCGATCGTCCTGGTGTTCAACGTCGTCGGCCACTTCTACGGCGTCCCCGTCTCCGATCATTTTCAATTCTCCGTCTACGCCACGCCCGCCGCCTGCCTCGTCGCCGCGATCTACCTCATCGAGGGCTACAAGGCGCGCACCGACATGCTCAGCGTCGATTACGCGAGCCAGCATGTCATCGCGCTGCTTGCCGCCATGCTCACCACGCTCCTTGTGGCTTTCGCTTTTGTCTCCGGCGAGACCGACTTTGCGCTCCATTCCAGCCGCCTTTTGATCGTGCTGTCCTTCGCCGCGCTCGCGCCCATCACGCTCGGCTACCGCCGTCTGATTCACCAGACGCTCGGCGAGAGCCGCGCCCGCCGCGCCCTCGTGTTTCTCGGCGACCGCGCGAGCTGCCTGGCCTTCCGCGACGAGTGTCGCAAGATGCACGTCGCCCAACCCGTCGTCCTCTCCGTGCTCTCCGAGGCGTCGGCCGCGCCGTTTGGCGCCGACGATGGCGAGGTGCTCCGGCCGTTCCGCGCCGTCATCGACGACGTCGAACGCGGCGACCTCGCCGTCGAGTCCATCGTCCTGCGCGAATCCTCCCGCGAGCTCATGGCCGACGCCTCGCGCCGTCTCGTCCAGCTCTACTTTCGCGGCGTGCCCACCTACACCCTCGAGTTGTTTCATCAGGTCCGCTGGCAGAAAATCCCCCTCTACCGCCTCAACCAGACCTGGCTTTTTCAGGAGGGATTCCAAATCGCCCGCGAGCCCGTCTTCGAACGCCTCAAACGTCTCAGCGACATCTTCCTCGCCTGCGTCGGCCTCCTCGTCGCCGCCCCGCTCATCGCCCTCGGCGCCCTCGCCGTGTGGCTCGACGACCGCGGCCCCGTGTTTTTTTTCCAGACCCGCGTCGGCAAGAACCACGCGCCGTTCGCTCTCGTGAAACTGCGCACCATGCGCCTCGGCTCCGCCAAAGGCGACGCCTACACGCGCCCCGGCGACGCCCGCATCACCCGCGTCGGCCGCTTCCTCCGCGCCAGCCGTCTCGACGAACTCCCCCAGCTCTGGAACGTCCTCCGCGGCGACATGAGCCTCATCGGCCCGCGCGCCGAGTGGGACCGACTCGTCGAAAACTACGAACGCGAAATCCCCTGCTACCACTTCCGCCACCTCGTGAAACCCGGCATCACCGGCTGGGCCCAGGTCAACTACCCCTACGGCGCCAACCTCGAGGACACCGAGCGCAAACTCGAATACGACCTCTACTACATCCGCCATTTTTCCTTCGCCCTCGACGCCACCATCGTCCTGAAAACGATCCACATCATGCTCTTCGGCAAAGGCCGCTAAGTCGGAACCACGCGGTCGAGAGCCGAGAGCTAAGAGCTGAGAGCCCGATCCCAGAAGGCTGGACGTTAGCTCGGATATCGCGTCACGGATGACACCGCATGGTTTTGCTCTCAGCTCTGAGCTCTCCGCTCCCAACTAAATCGCTCCGCCCCTGGCCCCCGGTCTCCCGCATGAAACCCTACGACTTCCTCGTCCTCGGCGGCGGCTCCGCCGGCTTCAACGCCGCCCGCGTCGCCGCCTCCCTCGGCCTCCGCACGGCCGTCGTCGACGGCGCCCGCGAACTCGGCGGCCTCTGCATCCTCCGCGGCTGCATGCCCTCCAAGACGCTCCTCTACATGGCCGACGTGTTGCACCTCGCGCAGAAAGGAAAAACCTTCGGCCTGAAAATCCCCTCCGCCCGCGCCGACATGAAGGCCATCCACGCGCGGAAGAAAAAAATCATCGCCGACTTCGCCGGCTACCGCACGCGCGCCCTCGCCTCCGGCAAATTCGATCTCCTCCGCGCCCACGCCCGCTTCCTCGACCCGCACACCGTCGAACTCTCCAACGGGAAAAAAATCTCCGCCAAACACATCCTCATCGGCACCGGCTCCCGCGTCAGCGTCCCGCTCGTCTCCGGCCTCGCCGCCGCGAAATTCTGGACCAGCGACGACGTCCTCGATCTCGATTTCATTCCGAAGAGCGTGCTCGTCCTCGGCGGCGGCATCGTCGCCTGCGAACTCGCCCAGTTTCTCAACCGCATCGGCGCCCGCGTCACCCTCCTCCAGCGCAGCGCCAACATCCTCCGCGATCACTCCGACGCCGCCTCCTCCGTCGTGCAGCAGGCCCTCGTCGACGAGGGCATCGAGCTCTTCGCCGGCACCCGCATCGACTCGATCACGCAGGACGCGCGCGGCACCACCGTCGCGTTTCTCCACGACGGCAAGAAACTCACCCGCCGCGCCGCGCACCTCTTCAACGCCCTCGGCCGCGAGCCCAACACCGCCCCGCTCAACCTCGCCGCCGCCGGCGTCCGCACGCGCCCGAGCGGCCAGATCATCATCGACCAGTTTCAACGCACCAGCGCGCCGCACATCTACGCCGCCGGCGACTGCTCCGGCCCCGCCGAAATCGTCCACATCGCGATCGCGCAGGGCGAGCTCGCCGCGCGCCACGCCGCCGGCGTCGCGAAACTCAAGCCCGTCGATTTCTCCCTCCTCCTCAACGTCGTCTTCACCGATCCGCCGCTCGCCACCATCGGCCGCCTCGAACGCGAACTCACCGCCGCCGGCACGCCCTTCCTCGTCGCGAGTTACCCGTTCAACGACCACGGCAAATCCATCCTCATGGACGCCAACTACGGCTACGTGAAGGTCATCGCCGAGCCGAAACGCGGCCGCATCCTCGGCGCCGAAATCGTCGGCAAGGACGCGGGCGAACTCATCCACTGTTTCAGCGGCCCGCTCGCGATGCGCGCGACCGTTTTCGATTTGCTCCGTGCCCCGTGGTATCACCCCACGCTCGCGGAAATCATCACCTATCCGCTCGAGGAAATCGCCGAGCGGATCGAACGCTGATCGCGTTTACCCTCGCGCAATCGCGAGCAGGTCGGCCAGGTCCACCCGGCGCTCGTAGAGCGCCTTGCCGACAATCACCCCGTCCAAGTTGGCGTAACGGCGCGCGAGCTCCGCGAGTTTCACCACGTCCTCGCGCACGCTCACTCCGCCGCTCGCGATCACGCGGTAACGGCCCGCGCGCAACATCGCCTCCTGCGCCTCGAAATTCGGCCCCGTCAGCATCCCGTCCGTCCCGATGTCCGTGTGGATCAGCGTCCGCACGCCGACCACTTCCATCCGGTGCGCCGCTTCCAGCGCGCTCATGCCGGAGCTATCGACCCAACCCTTCACCGCGACGATGCCGTTCTTCGCGTCGAGTCCGACCGCCACGCGCTCGCCAAACTCGCGCACCACGTCGCCCACGAAATTGTCGCCCCCCACCGCCCGCGTCCCGATCACCACGCGGCTCACGCCCGCCGCAAACGCCGCCGCGATCGCCGCGCGGCTGCGCATCCCGCCGCCGAGCTGCACCTTCATCCCCTGCCCCGCGATTGCGCGCACCGTCGCGAGGTTTTGCGACTCGCCGGAAAACGCCCCGTCCAAATCCACCACGTGCACCCACTCCGCGCCCGCCGCGCGAAATCCCGCCGCCACCTCCGCCGGATTCTCAGCGTAAACGGTCTCCGCGTCCGCGCGCCCCTGCGTCAGCCGCACGCAGCGGCCGCCTTTGATGTCGATGGCGGGATAGATGATCATGGTGGTTTTCGAGGTTTGCTTTTTGATTTTCGTTTCCACGCTCCGACTGACGCAACCGTTCATTCTTCCAATCATGTCATCCTACCAAGTTCCCGCCTTCCTCGCCGAGCTGCTCCACGCGCGTTCGCCCTCCGGCTACGAGGGCGAGGCGCAAGCCGTCTTTGATCGCCACGTCCAGCCCGCCGCCGACGCCTACGCGCGCGACGCCCTCGGCAACCGCCTCGCCACCCTCAACCCCGCCGGCGATCCCGTCCTCATGCTCGCCGGCCACATGGACGAGCTCGGCCTCATCATCACCTACGTCAACAAGGAGGGCTTCCTCTACTTCGACACCATCGGCGGCCACGATCTCAGCGTCATCTCGGGCCGCCGCGTGATCATCCAAACCGCCAACGGCCCCGTGAAGGGCGTCACCGGCAAACGCGCCATCCACCTCATGGACGACGACGACCGGAAAAAGGTCCCCAAGAAACACGAAATCTGGATCGACCTCGGCGTGCGTTCGAAAAAGGAGGCGCTCGAGCGCGTGAGCATCGGCGACGTCGCCACCTACGATCACGAGTTGGAAATGTTCAGCGGCAGCATCGGCACCGCGCGCGCCTTCGACAACAAGGTCGGCGCCTACGTCGTCGGCGAGACGCTCGTCCGCCTCGCGCGCGACAAGGACCGGAAAAAACTCGCCGCCAAAGTCGTGAGCGTCGCCACCTCGCAGGAGGAAATCGGCACGCGCGGCGCGCACACCTCCGCCTACGCCGTCGATCCGCACATCGCCCTCGCCGTCGACGTCGGCCACGCCACCGATCACCCCGACTGCGACAACCGGAAATTCGGCGAAACCACACTCGGCGGCGGCCCCATCCTCTGCCGCGGCGCCAACATCAACCCGAAGATTTTTGACCGCCTCCTCCGCGCCGCGAAGAAACTCAAAATCCCCTATCAAATCGAAGCCGACCCGCGCCCCACGGGCACCGATGCCCGCGCGCTCCAGATGGCGCGCGGCGGCGTCGCCACGGGCCTCGTTTCCATCCCGCTCCGCTACATGCATACCCCGAGCGAAGTCGTCGATCTCGAGGACGTGGAGCGCTGCGTGAAGTTGTTCGTCGAGTTCGCGAAGGGCCTCGAAAAAGGCGACTACGCGCACTGGTAAACCGCCCGCCGCCGCGGGCTCACACCCCAAACACCTTCATCGCCCCGCCCCAGAGGCCGCCCCAAAACCGCCGCGCCTTCGCCGTCTCACCATCCGTCGAAACCTGCTGGCAGAGAAACACCCCGCGCCCGACGAACAGATCGTCGAAGAGCGGGTTCGCCCCGCGGTAGTAGCCCCAAAACGTCTCCGCACGCGTCGGCCGATATTCCAGGTTCGGCGTAAACCCGATCGTCGCGTCTTGGTTCGCGCGGCGCGCCGGGATCGCATCGCCCACGCGTTGATCGAGCCGCTCGGCCCGCACGCCGCGCCGCCCGACCACGATGAGCCGACACGGGCCGGAGAACTCGAAGAACCGAAACTGGAGCGTCACCCACGACTGCCAGCGGAACAGTTGCCAGCGGCGCCGGATGGAAAATTTCCCGCCGTCCGCGACCACGACGCCCACGAGAAAACTCGGCCGCAATACCAGTGCCGCGCCTTCGCCCAGCGTCACGACGCTGAGTTCGCCGTAGGGCTCGTGGTGCGTGAGCGTCACGCGCAGTTCGCCCGCGTCGCGCGGCCCGCCCAGCTCGACGAGTTCGACGAGTCCCGTCGCCGCGCACGTAAACGGGATGCGCCAGTCGAGCAGCAGCCGCGTCTGCTTTTGCCCGCCTTCGTCGGAGGCCTGGAGGAATTTTTCCTTCACGCGCAGCCGCTCGCCGGGCCGCAGCGCCAGCTCCGCCGACACCGCGCTCGCCGCGATCTCCGGCATCTGCGCGAGCCCCTCCTCAAGCCGCACCGGCCGCCCGCGCATCACCATCGGGGCGAGGCCGTAGTAGAGCGCGAGTTTTCCCGCCGTCGGGCCGAGGAAATAAACCGCGAGGGTGACAACCACCCAAAACCTGAGCCGCTCCCACGCGCGCTCGAGGTAGTGCATCGCCCGCGACTGCCGCGCCTCGACGGCGGCGAGCGCGGCGTTGGCCTTGTCGAGCGCGAGTTCCAGCCCGTCGCGCGTCCAAGTCTTGCGGGTGAACTCCTCCTTCAATGCGGCAACTTTCTTCGTGGCCGCGATGCGCACCTCGCCCATGCGGGCCATTTGCGCCGCGTTGGCCTTCTGCTGCTCCGGGTTCCCCACCACCCGATCCCAGGTGCTCTCGAGCTCGCGCAGTTGCGCGATGATTTTGTCGGCCTGTTTCCCGCGTTCCTGCTCGGCGGAAATCTCCACGCTGATGCGATCCATTTCCCGGAGCGTGTCGGCGAGCGCGGCCTTGGTGTGGTCGCGCCGGTGCGTAAACTCCCGCATCTCCCCACGCCACCACGCGTCGAAGTCGACGTTGTCCTTGAGGAACAGCCAGAGCGCCCCCGCGACGATCCCGAGCCCGACGACCGCGCCCGCGAAGGCGAATTTGTCGAAGACCCAGCGGAGAAATTTTCCGAGCGCGTGAAACATGTGGTGAGAATTTCGCGGGCCGGCGGCCGCGCGACAGGCGGCGCGCACTCAACGCCCCTGCGCCGAGGAAGCCAATTGCTAATCCGCCCCCGCGCGCCACGCTGCCACCATGTCAAAAGCCATCGTCTCCACCCTCTACGACTCCGATGTTTTCCGCATGGCGTGCCGCCAATTCGACCAGGCCGCCGACGCGATCAATCTCCCCGACGCGATCCGCGATCGCACGAAATACCCGCGGCGTTGCCTCGCCGTCTCGCTCCCGGTGAAACGCCACGACGGCAGCGTCACCGTCTTCGAGGGCTACCGCGTGCAGCACAATCTCTCCACCGGCCCGTCGAAGGGCGGAATCCGTTTCCATCAGGACGTGACGCTCGGCGAGGTCGCCGCGCTCGCGATGTGGATGAGTTGGAAAACCTCGCTCGTCGGCCTGCCCTACGGCGGCGCCAAGGGCGGCGTGATCGTCAACCCGAGTGAGCTCAACGAATCCGAGCTCGAGCACCTCTCGCGGCGCTACATGCAGGAGATGGTGAACTTCGTCGGCCCGCACGTCGACGTGCCCGCGCCCGACGTCGGCACCAACGAAAAAATCATGGGCTGGATGATGGACACCTATTCCAACCACGTCGGCCACGTCGCGAGCGCCGTCGTCACCGGCAAACCCATCGCGCTCGGCGGCTCGCAGGGCCGCCGCGAAGCCACCGGCGCGGGCGTCGCCTACCTCACGAAAAAATATCTCGAGGACCTGAAAATCCCCATCACGCAAGCGACCGTCGCGATCCAAGGTTTCGGCAATGTCGGCAGTGAAACCGCCCTCGCGCTCGGCGGCTACGGAGCAAAAATCATCGCCATCTCCGACTACACCGGCGGCAGCTACAATCCCCGCGGCCTCGATCTCGCAAAGGCGCTCACCTACGTGCGCTACCAGAAAACTCTGCATGACTTCGACGGCGGCGAACCAATTTCAAACGAGGCGCTGCTCGAACTCGACTGCACCGTGCTCGCGCCGTGCGCGCTTGAGCGCGTCATCACCGAGCAGAACGCACCGAAACTCAAATGCCGCGTGCTCGCCGAGGGCGCCAACGGCCCGACCACCAACGCCGCCGACAAGATCATCGAGGCGCGCGGCGACATCGAACTCATCCCCGACGTGCTCTGCAATTCCGGCGGCGTGATCGTCTCCTATTTCGAGTGGCTGCAAAATCTCTCGAATTTTTATTGGGGCCGCGACGAGGTGCTCGAGAAACTTTTCGCGATGCTCGACAAGGCGAAGGACGCCGTCGACGCACAGAAGGCGAAGTTCAAATTCAGCCGCCGCCTCGCCGCCCTCACCCTCGGCATCCAGCGCGTCGCCGACGCGAAGCAGAGCCGGGGATTGTTTCCGTAGCCGACCTCCGCCGCCGGCGCTCTATCTTCGCCGGTAGATATCCCTGCGGCTGCCAATGGCCTCGATCACGAGGCACCCCGCCGCACGATCCACGCGATAGAGGATTCGATTGGGACCCTGCCGCACGCGGAATACGTCCGTCGTGCCCTGTAATTTCACGGCGGTCGGGGGAAACGGTTCCGCCGCCAGCCGCATAATTCGCGCATCGATTTGCTGCGCATGCTTGGTCGGAAGTTTCAGCAGGAAACGCCCGGCCTCATCTGAAATCTCAACCCGTAGCACGGCTGCGAGCGAGTTTGCGCCGCACTGCCTCGTAGTCGCCGTAGGCCCCCTTGGCCTGCGCACGCTTGACGGCTTGAAGGTCGTAGAAGTCCTCCAACCGCCGCCGCAGGACCGGCATCAAGCGGGCCTTGCGTTGAAGTGGCAGCGCATCGACAGCGGCGAGAATTTCCGTCTCGGTGGACATATGGCGATGGAAACTCTCCCCTCCGGCAGCGTCAAGGTGCGTTCCGTGATCGGCTACGTCGTTGCGGTCTTCCTCACAATCGCGGCGCCGGATTCGCTGTTCAGACCTGCCAACGTTCGTGCCGCTGAGCCACCCGTCGTCCAACCAGCCCTGCGCACGCGCGCCGAAGTCGCCGCCGTGCTGACACTCGCCGAGCCGCCACCGGCGAACCCGCGCTCGCTGCGCATCCTCCTCGTCGCCGGCCCGAAGGACCACGGCAAGGGCGAGCACGATTATCCCGCGTGGCAGAAGGCGTGGGCGCCGCTGCTCGCGAAATCGCCACGCGTCACCGTCGACACCGCGTTTCCTTTTCCAACCGACGATCAGTTCGCAGCCGCGGACCTCGCGGTGTTTTACCTGAAGGGTAAATGGGACGAGGCACAGGTCACCGCGCTGGAGAAATTCCAAAACCGCGGCGGTGGCGTCGTCACGATTCACTGGGCCATCGGCGTCACCGCACCGCCGCAGCCCTTTGCCAACCGCGTCGGGCTCGCCTACCCTGCCGCGAAATATCGCCACGGCGTCGTCGACCTTCGCCTCCTCACCACGCACGCGATCACGCGCGGGTTTCCGGCGCAGGTGACGTTTACCGACGAGCCCTACTGGCCCTTCGTGGGCGACGCAGCGCGCGTGCGCGTGCTCGGCACCTCCGTCGAAAAGACCGGGCCGGGCGACGCGGTTCTGCCCGTGCCGGTGTTCTGGACGCACGAGCCCGCCGGCGGCGGCCGGGCGTTCGTCTGCGTCTTCGGCCACTACGCGTGGACCTTCGACGATCCGCTTTTCCGGCTGCTGCTCCTGCGCGGGATGGCGTGGGCGGCGGGCGAACCCGTTGCGCGTTTTGAGGCGCTCGCGACAGACGGCGTGAAGTTTTCCGACTAAGCGCGCCGCGTCCTCCCGCGCGTTTCGGCGGAACCAATCAACCCGCCGTCCGTCTTCGCCGCCACGCCCCCGCCGTGATCATGAAACGCCTTCTCCTCCTCGGCCTGCTCGTGGGCGTCTACCCACCCCGGGCCTTCGCCGGCCCGGCTGAGAGCGCCATCGTCGCCGCAATGAAACTCCCCGACGCGCCCAACTACTCCTGGGTCACCGCCGTGGACGACGACGCCCGCTCCTACGAAATCACCGGCAAAACCGATCGCGCGACCGACTACTCGCTCGTCACCATGCCGATGGTCGGCGCCGTGCGCGGCCGCACCGCCCGCAGCGGCGCGGCCGTCGACAACCAGGCCACCGTCCTCTTCAAGGGCGACGAACGCTTCGTCGTGGAGACCAACGACGGGTGGTTCACCACCGACGAGTTGCGGCCCGCCGGCGCGCGCGGCGGAAGTCCGGGCGGCCCCGGTGGCGGGCGACGCGGCCGGCGCGGCGGTTTTCCCGGCGGCGACGGCCGCCCGGTCCCGGCCTACAGCAACCTGCAAAAAAACCTCAGCCGTCCGCACGACGAGATCGCAATCATTGTCGCCGGCTACGTTGAACTGAAGGTCGAGGATGGCATCGTCGCCGGCACGCTCAACGACACCTCGGCGCGACTCCTCCTCGTGCACCCCGGCCAGGATGAGATCACACCGCTGGCCGCCGCCGGCGCGTTTCGCCTTTGGATCAAGGACGGTGCGCTCGTGAAATACGAGACGACCCTCGAGGGAAAACTCTCCGTCGAAACCGCCTCGGGCCGCCGCGAAGTCGTGGTCCGCCAGAAATCAACCACCACGGTGACCGGCGCCGGCACAACGACGTTTGAGGTGCCCGCCGCCGCGCGGAAAAAACTCGGCGGCTGATCCTCGCGCAAAGCCGCTTTCGGGAGCGAAAGCTAACCCGCCGCCGGACGCACCGATCAATCGCGGCGATCGGCGCGGCGCCACGCGAGGATGTTGTTCTCCGGCGTCTCGAACCAGCGGTAGCCGTGCGCGCGCAGCGTGGTGAGCGCGGCTTCCTTTTCGCCCGCCGCGAGATGCTGGTGCTCGAACAACACGACGAGCGGTCGCACCGCGCCGAGGTCAAACTGCCGCAGAATCCGGTAGTCGTAGCCCTCGGTGTCGATGGCGAGCAGATCGACTCGTGCGAGGCCGTGGCGCGCGAGCAGCGAGGCGACGGTGAGCGTCGGCACCGGCTCCTCGATGATGCGCGCGGCGAGATCGGGGATCATCGCGGCGTGTTTCAGGAGCACGTCGCGGTCGAAGGTGGCGAGCTGTTGAAACCAATCCGGCGTGCGGCCGGGCTCGTGCGCGAGCCGGAAAATCGTCGCCGTGCCGTCGCGTTCGGCGATCGCCGCGCGCTCGATCGCGAGGCCCGTGCGGCCGGCGTGACGCGCGGCGAGCGCGTCCGCGAGATGCGGGATCGGCTCGACCAGCACGCCGCGCCAGCGGCTCGTCGGAAACCACTTCACCAACGGATCGCCGGTCGCGCCGTCGTTGGCGCCGATCTGCATGACGATGGCCGACGGAAAAGTGGCGGCGAAAAGTCCAAGCACGTCATCTCCGGCGTGCATCGTCGGCACCGCGCCCGTGTCGAGCTCGAGTTGAGCAAGCAGGAGATCGAGGCCGGCGTTCCAGCGCGTAGCGTCACTCGGCGCGCCACGCAGGCGGGCGCGCGCGAGCGCGGCGGAGCATCGCGCGGAGAACTTGGTCCAGCCGCGCGCGGGCGTCGGCGGCGCGGCGAGCGCGGCGGTGAGCGCGTGCGGCGCGCCGCCGAGTTGAAACGAGAACGCGAGCCCGCCGTCGCGCACGTCGGCCGCGCTCGCGCGTCCGATGAAGCCGAGCACGTGCGGGTAGTCCGGAAACGCCGCGCACACGTCGGGCCGCGGCGAGTGCTTCAATTCCGCCGCGCCGTCGCCGACGAGCCGCAGCGCCGCAATCGGCTCGCGCGCGGCGAGCCAGCCGAACAGTTCCACGGTCACGCGGCCGGGCCGCAGGCGCGGCGCGTCGAGGCAGAAAATGTAGCCGTCGCCGGTTTGCATGGTGCGGCCGACGGTGGCGGCCGCCCTCGCCGCCGCCGAGCGAAAAGTCCGGTGCGCGCGGGCGTGGGCTCGACACGGAGCGGGTGAAGTTCACGTTGCGGTTCGACTCTCAGCTCTCAGCTCTGGGCTCTTAGCTCTGAGCGCTCGGCACCGAGCCGTCGGCGCCACCGTTTCGGCCTCGTCCCCCGCTCCCTCCAACATGGATCTCTCAACCTATCGCACGTTCATGACCGAGCTCGCCCACGCGAGCGGCGAGTTCATTCGTCCGCTCTTCGGCGCACCGGGGCTCGCCGTGGAAACCAAGAGCGACGCTTCGCCCGTGACCGCCGCCGATCGCGGCGCGGAGCAGCTCATGCGCGC
Organism: Verrucomicrobiota bacterium; assembly: GCA_041165185.1. GTDB lineage: Bacteria > Verrucomicrobiota > Verrucomicrobiia > Opitutales > Opitutaceae > JBEANZ01. Next base: position 11,953 of record JBEANZ010000682.1, read on the forward strand.
GCGCATCGCGGAACGATTCCCGACGCACGGGATCATCGGCGAGGAGTTTGGCCGCGAACGCGCCGACGCCGACTTCATCTGGATGCTCGATCCGATCGATGGGACGAAGAGCTTCATCACCGGCGTCCCGCTCTGGGGCACGCTCATCGCGTTGCTCCACGAGGGCCAGCCGATCCTCGGCGCCATCCACCAACCAATCCTCGGCCAACTGGTGATCGGCGACGGTGCGACCACCACGCTCAACGGCGCGCCCGCGCGCTGCCGCGCGACCACGCGCATCGAGGACGCGACCGTGCTCTTCAGCGATCCGTTGAACCCGGAGAAATTTCAGGCCGGCGCCGCGCACGACGCCCTCCTGCGCCGTGCGAAACTCGCCCGCACCTGGGGCGACTGCTACGGCTACCTGCTCGTCGCCACGGGTCAGGCCGACGTGATGCTCGACCCGATCATGAACGCGTGGGACATCGCCGCGCTCGTGCCGATCTTGCGCGGCGCGGGGGGCGTGATTTCGGACTGGCGCGGCGGCGCGCCGTTTCCGGCGGAGAGCACGGTGGCGTGCGCGACGCCGGCGTTGCACGCGGCCGTGCTCGCGGCGCTTGCGGAAAATCGCGGCCGTTAGCGCGACGGCGCGGCGGAGAGCCTACGGCTTCGGGGCCGGCGCGGGGGAAGGCGGCGTCCCCGCCGCGGCGGCCTGTTTTTGGGCGGCGTAGTCCTTCATCGCCTCCTGCATCTTGGTGCCGATTTGCGCCATTTTTGGCATCATCACTTGCATCATTTTTTCCTGGGCCTGCGGCTGCTTGGCGACCATCGATTGGCCGACGGGCGTCGAGTAGAAGGCGCTCATGCCGGCCAGTTCTTCCTTGCTGAAGACGTTGCTGTAGATGTCCGCGATGGAGGCCTTCATTTCCGGGCCGCTCATCGAGTCGAGAAATTCGTTCATCACCTTCCGCTGAATCGCGAGGACCTTTTCCTTGTCCTCCTCGGGCAGCTTCATGCCGGCCATCATCCGGTCCATCATCGGGCCGAAGGATTTTTTCTGTTGGTCCATCATCTTGGAAAACATCTCGTCGAAGTGCATCGCCTTCAGCATCGCCTCGGCGTCGGCGAGAGTGGCGCGCGTCGAGGGGAGCGCGACGGGGCCGCTGTCCTTGATCGCGGCGGCGGCGTCGATGAAGACGCGCGTGACCTTGCCGTCGCGATCGAGGTCGAGGCCGCCGGTGGCGGCGTCGTAGCCCTTCAGTTTCACGCCGGCGAAAGTCTCGCCGAGCTTGAGCCAGCCGCTGGTCTTGGCGTCGGCGGAGATGAGGACGAAGCGGTTGTCCTTGCCCATCGTCATGATGGCGTTGAAGGCGGGCAGCGGTTCGGCGGCGCGGAGCGCGACGGCCGAGGCGGAGACAAACACGGCGAGGAGGAGGGCGCGGAGTTTCATGGGTGCGAGGGGGAACATCGCCAGCGCGCCCAGCGCGTCGAGCGCGAAGCGGCGAACGGTCGCGCGGCGGGATGGGCGGCGCGGGCGCGAAGCGCCGGCGGCACGTGAGGCGCGACCCGAGCCGTCCGGCGGTGCCCGGGGTAGCGGCGGTCTCGAACCGGCATTCGGGGGGAACGGGGGCAAGGCCGTGCGAACGCGGAACGCCGGTCAGGGACCGACGC
>JBEANZ010000683.1:0-5231 GCA_041165185.1 Verrucomicrobiota bacterium
CCGGAGCCCTGTTCCTTGACCTTGAAGCGGACAACGCGGTGCGCGCGAAAATCATTCGTGATCACGTCGCCCTGCCAGTCGGCGGGAAAGAGCGCGCTGCACAAAATTTCGAGGCCGCAGAATTTCGGGTAGGCGCCCGGGCTCACGCTCTGCAACTCGCGCCGCGCGGGCGCGAGCGTGCGATACGTCGCGCCCGGCACGAGCCAGCTGATTCCCTGAAAGCCGGCGCCGTCGGTGAAAAATTCCTGGCCGAAGTCGTCGAACTGGTGACCCCAGGTGTTCACGAAGCCACGCGCCACGACGGACATTTTCTGATCGCGCGGATCGAAGCGGAAGGCGCCGCCGGCGCTCAGGCTCACGACGCCGTGCGGCGTCTCGGCGCGCGTGCGCGTGTAAACGGACTGGTTCATGTAGAGCCGGCCGTCGACGCCCCAGCGGAGCGTGTGGAGATTGTGGTGCGTGTCTTCGGTGCCGAAGCCGCTGAGCACGACGCGGCGCACGTCGGCCTTGCCGTCGCCGTCGGTGTCGGCGAAGTGCAGCAGCTCCGTGCTTTGCGCGACGTAAACGCCGCCGTCGCCCGGCTCAAGTCCGGTGGGGATGAGCAACCCCTCGGCAAACACGGTCGCCTTGTCCGCGTGGCCGACGCCGCGCGAATCCTCGAGCACGATGATTTTGTCCGTCGCCGCCTGGCCCGGCTCGATCTGCGGATAGACCTCGGAGCTCGCGACCCAGAGGCGGCCGCGCGTGTCGAAGTTCATCTGGATCGGTTTGTTGAGGAGCGGGTTTTCCGCCCAGAGCGTGGCCTCGAGGCCGTCGGCGACCTCGAAGTCCGGGTGCGGTTGCGGGACGTGCGCGGCGGTGAGATTGCCGACGCGGCGCGGCACGGGCGCGGCGGTGGCGGACCGGAGTGAGCGCAGCGCGGCGATGCGCGCCTCCTCGGCGGCGATGAGCGCGTCGAACGCGGGAATCTCCGTCGCGTTTTTCCCCTGTTCGCGTTTCCGGAAACCGAAAATGTAGGCCATGTTCTGAGGACGCGACCGGTGGAAGAACGCCTCGTTCTTCCGCACGATCGCCTCGCGGAGCGCGACGGTGCGCTCACTCTCGCGCCACGCGCCCGGCGGCGTGCCGGCGAAGAGCCGATCCTCGAGCGCGCGGGCGGCGACGGCGTAGCCAAACGAGTTGAGCTGGATGCCGTTGGCGGTGAGGCGCGGGCCGCGGGCGTTCTCCATCGGCGCGCGCAGCAATTCGCCGAGCGGGACAAACACGAGCGCGCGCTCGGCCGCGATCTCGGCGACGGCCGCGCTCACGCGCTCGATCGCGGCGTTGTGCGGCGCGGCGTCGGGCCACGGCGCGCCGAGATTTTCGTGGCGGATCGGCGCGAGCAGGACGAAGCGGGTCTCGGGGGCGTGCTTGCGGATGGCGTCGATGAGGCGCAGGGCGTCGGCCTTGAATTTCGCGCGCGCGGCGTCGCCGCCAAAGGAGCTGGCCATGCCGTAGGCGAGGAAGACGACGGTGGGTTTCGCCTCCTCGATTTGTTTCACGAGCTGGTTCCAACCCTCGTCTGCGGGCTCGTGGCCGGCCTGAAGGTAGCTGAGGCCGAGGCGGGACTCGCCGGCGGGCGTGTCGCCGCTCCAGCCGAGATTGCGAAACGTCACCGCGCGATCCGCGAAGCGCGTGGTGAGCATCGTCTCGATCCAGCCGTGGCGTTGTTCGCCCTCGGCAAGGCCGTCGCCGAGGAACACGACGCGGTCGCCGTCCTGCAGCGTAAACGGCGCCGCGGCGGCGCGGACGCGCGCGGCGAGGGAGAAAAGCACGAGTGCGACGAGGGCGAGGCGAGCGGGGAAACTCATCCGCGCAAAAGAGAGGATGCGCGCGACGGCGACAAGCCCCGAGGCGGCGCCACCGACGCGGGGTGGGGCGAATCAGGGCGCCCGGCTCGGAAAATTTGGGACGCGGCGGGGTCGGCACCACACCCCAAAGCGGCGAACGCGGCGGGGTCGGCGACCCCGCCCTACAACGGAGGCGCGCGCTTACGGAATCTTCAACCGCTGCCCGGGACGCAGGGCGTTCTCGCCCTTCAGCGTCTCGCGGTTCGCGTCGTAGATTTCCTGCCAGCGGCTCGTCGTGCCGTAGTAACGCGAGCTGATGCGCGTGAGCGAATCGCCCTCGGCGACGACGTGCACCCGCGGCTGCGCCGGCGCGGCCGCGATGGGCGAGGCGGGGTTGGCGGCCGCCGCACCCGCGGAGGTGCCGCCGGCGGAGGCGGCGCCGTTGATCAGACGCGCGGCGTTGGCGATGGAGTCGAGCGTGCCCTGCGCCTGCTTAAGGCGGGCGGCGACGGCGGCGTTTTCCTGCTGGAGCGCGAGCAGGCGCGCCTCGCGGTCCCGGCTCGTGGCCTGGAGCGTATCGGAGAGACGTGCGTTTTCCGCGCGCACATTCGCGAGATCGCGCTGCGCCGCCGTGAGATCGGTTGAAGCGTTGGCGAGCGTGGCGGCGCGATGCTCGGCCTCCTGCCGCGCCTGCTCGGCCTGCGCGAGCCGCGCGCTGTCGGCGCGCAGCACCGTGAGCTGCGCCTGCAGCTCCTTCATCTCCGAGCCGAGCTTGTCGTTCGCGCCGGTCAGCTCGGCGACGGTCGCGGCCTGTTGCTCCATGCCCTTCTGCGCGTCCGCGAGCCGCGCCTTGAACGCCTCCAGCTCGCCGCGCTGCGCGGTGACGGTCGCGCTCGCGTTGCCGAGGCGGGTGTTATCGGCGCGGAGCGTGGCGATCTGCGCGGTCAGGTCCTTGACCTGCGTCTGGAACCGGTCGTTCGCCGCGCCGAGTTCGACGAGGCTAGCCTGTTGCTGCTCGGCGGCCTTGCCGCTCGCGGCGACGCGGGCCCGGAGATCGGCGAGCTCGGCGCGGGTGAATTCCGCGCCCTGCCTCGCGTCGGCGATTTGTTTTTCGAGGGCGGCTTTGTCGGTGGCGAGCTTCGCGTTGACACCGGTGAGTTCGGCGGCGGTGGCGCCCTGCGCCTCGGCCGCGCGCGCGGCGTCGGTGAATTTCGCCTGCAACGCGGCGGCGTCGGACCGCGCCTTTTCCGACTCGGCGCGCGCGGTGTCGACGTCCTTGCGCAACTGCGCGACGCTCCGCTCGGCGCCGGCCAGCTTGGAAAACATGTCCTCCGCCTGCGCGCGAAACGTGTCGCGCTCCTTGGCGGGACCGGCGGCGGCCAGCCGCGCGTCGGCGGCGGCGCGCTCGGCGGCGGCTTTGTCGGCGGTCAACTGGGCGACCTCGCTCGCGAGCCGCTGCTGCTCGGCGCGGGCCTTGTCGCCGGCGGCCGCGAGATCACGGAGCTTGGCGTTGAGCTGGTTGCGCTCGGCCTTCGCGGCGCCATCCTCGGCGGCGCGGCCATCGACGAGCGCGCGGTTGGTGTCGGCGAGCGCCTTGTTCGCCTCATGCGATTTCTGCAACTGCCCCGCGAGCGTGGTCAGCTCCTTGGCGGAATTGCGGCGGTCGTCCGCGAGCGCGGCCTCAAGACGCGTGACCTGATCCTGCAGGGTCTGCATCTCGAGCTTCATCGCGCCGGCGTCGGGCAACGCCTTCACGGCCGACGCCTGCGCGGCGAGCGCGGCGGCGATGCTCTGCCGCGCGACCTCGAGGTCCTTGGCGAGATTGTCGTTTTTCGCGGTCAGCTCGGTGTTCGCGCGCGCCGCCTCCTCGGCGCGCGCCGTGAGATCGCGCAACGTCTTCTGATCAACCGAGGCCGTCTGCCCCCGCGCGGCGAGTTGATCGCGTTCGGCGGTCAACGCCTGCACGCGCTGCGTGAGATCGGCGACCGCCTTCGCGCGCTGCTCGGCGGCGGTGCCGGCGTCAGCCGCGCGCGCGGTCAGATCCGTGACGCGACGCTCGAGCGTGGCTTTCTCGGCGGTGAACGCCTCGCGGGCTTTCGCGGCGTCGGCGAGGGTCTGTTGCGCCTGGGCGGCCTCGTTTTGCGCGGTAGTGAGACGGGCCTGAAGCGCCGCGAGCGCGGTGCGGCTTTCGGCGGCGTCGCCGGAATTTTTCCTCGCGGCGGCGAGTTCGGCGACCAGGGCGGTGTTGCGCGATGCGAGATCGGCGCGGGCGCGTTCGAGCTGTTGCGCGCCGTTTTGCTCCGCCGTCACGCGGGCGGTCAGTTCCGCGAGCTGCTTCGTCGCGGCGTCGAGCGCGGCCTGGGTTTTCTCCGCCTGCTGGCGCGCGGCGGCCAGCTCCGCCTCGCCGGTCCCGCGCTGCGCGAGCGAACGGCGGGCGCTCTCCAACTGCCCCCGGATTTCCGTCAACTGCTCCTGATCGGCGGCGCGGGCCTTCTGCAACTCGTCGAGTTTCGCGACCTGAGCGGCGAGCCGGTCGCGATCGGCGGTGGCGGCGGCGGCGGCCTGTTGCGCCTCGGCGGCGGTCTGGCGCGCGGCGGCGAGTCCGGCACGGATCGTGGCGAGTTCGGGATTCGGCTGGCGCGCGGCCGTGAGATCCTTGGCCAGCTGATCCGCGCGGGCGGCGGCGTCGCGCGCGGCGGTCTCGCCGGCGGCGGCACGCTGCTCGGCGGCGGTGAGCGCGGTCTTCAGGTCGGTGAGCTGCGCGGTGGTCGCGGCGTTCGTGCCGGCGGCGGCCTGCAGTTTCTCGTTGCGCGCGGCGAGGTCGTCGGCGCGACGCGCGGCGGCCGCGAGCTGGCGCTCCAGTTCGGTGGCTTTCGTCGTCGCCTCCGCCTGCGCCTGACGCGCAGCGGGCAACTCCGCCGCGGTTTTCCGCGCCTCGGCGAGCGCCGTCGAGAGCGCCCCGGTCTGCGCGCCCGCCTCCGCCGCGGTCTTCAATTTCTCCTCCGCCGCCGCCAGCGCCTGCTTCGTGCGGGCGAGCTCGTCGCCGAGCTGCGCGGTCTGCGTGCCGAGGAGATTGCGCGCCGTCGCGACCTCGCCGCGCATGTCCTCGGCCGAGCGCCGCGTCACCGCCAGCTCGCGCACCGTGCGGTCCAGCGTATCGCGCAGCGTGGCCAACTGGGGTGAATCCGCCGCCGGCTGCGCCGCGAGATCGGCGACGCGTTTTTCCAGGGCCAGTTTTTCGCCGGCCAACGCGAGACGGTGCTTCTCCGTCTCGGCGAGGGCCTGCGCGGTTTGCGCGGCGCCGGTCTGCAATGTGGTCAACGCCTCGCGCGCCGCGCCGAGTTCGCGCTCGAGCTGCGTCTTCTGCGTCGCGGTTTCGCCCGCCTGCGCCAACTGCGCCTT
>JBEANZ010000684.1:0-5025 GCA_041165185.1 Verrucomicrobiota bacterium
TGGAGCCAGCCGGAGGCGGCGTGAACCGAAGCGCCGGAGAGCGCGAGGCCAACGGTCGCCACAAACGCAAGATAACGAGCGGAAATTCTCATGGGAGCGAGGAGGGCAAGAAGGGACGGAACTTTGATTGGGCGGCGCAAAACGCAACCGCGTGATTTCAATACTCGAACGAGACCTGCACGCCGAACCGACGGGGCGCACCGGGGCTGCCGGCGAAGATTTCCGGGTTGATGAACTGATAGTAGCGTTTGTCAGCGAGATTTTGGGCGTAGAGGGAGACGGTGGAGCGGTCGAAGCGGTAGCGGAGCTGAGCATTTACGATGCCGTAGGCGCGCTGGGCGAAGGTGGCGGTGTTGCGCTCGTCGTAGTGGGTCTTGCCGACGGCGGCGTAGCTGGCGTTGGCGGAGAAGCCCTGGCCGAAATCATAGGTGACGCCGGTGCGGAGCGTGTAGCTCGGGACGAAGGGGACGTGTTTGCCATCGACGCGCGCGCCGGAGGCGTCGCGATGGTCGTCGAAGGTGGCGTCGGTGGTGCCGGCCTGGAAATCCCACCAGACCTTTTCGACGGGGCTCCACATGAACTTGGCCTCGACGCCGCGGGAGAGGACCTTGGCGGCGTTGACGACGACGAAGTCGGTGGAGTTCGGGACGGTGCGCTCGAACTGGTAGTGATCGACGCTGTTCCAGTAGACGAGGAGGCTGCCGCCGAAGCGGCCTTTCGGCGGACCGAAGGTGACGCCGGCCTCGGTGGCCCAGATCTGTTCGCCGTCGAAGCGGGCGAGGAGGGGGTTGCCGGTGAAGCCGCTGTAGCCCTCGGGCTTGTGGGCGACGGAGGTCTTGGCGTGGAGGTTGAGGGCGGGGGAGAGCGAGTGGACGAGGGCAGCGGAGACGGAGAGGTAGTCGTGGCGCTGGTCGCGGGCGAGGCGCGGGTCCTGCGGGGAAGGGAAACGGAAATTGTTCGACGCGGCCTTGGTGCGTTCGAGGTCGGAGGAGTCGCGCTCGAGGCGGGCGCCGACCTTGAGGACGGTCTTGTCGGCGAGGGGTTGGTCGAGGTTGGCGTAGCCGGCGAGGACGGTCTGGCCGACGGCGAAGACGGAGCGCTCGGTCTGGACGAAGTTCGGCGGGACGAATGCGCTCGGCGGCACGACGAAGACGCGGGTGGCGTCGCCCGCGACGGCCGAGTCGGAGTAGAACGCGCCGGCGCGCCACTGGGTGCGGTTGGCGCCGGGGAGGGACTCGAAGCGGAGCTCCTGCGTCCAGAATTTCTCGCTCTGTTTCACATTGGACGAGGCGAGGGGCAGCGGGGAGAGGTCGAGGTCGGTGATGGACGGATCGAGGTCCCATTTCTGGCGGGAGGAGGTGACGCTGACGGCGCCCCAGGCGAAGGTCTTTTTGGCCTGCAACGAGAGCTGGAGGCGCTCGAGCTTGGTCTCACCGTTGACGTCGGAGGCGACTTGAAACGGGTTGGGACTGAAGAGCGAGGTGAGGCGCGTGGCGTCGTCGCTGGTTTTCTCGAAGTTCAGGCCGAAGCGGACTTGGAGCTGGTCGGCGGCTTTCCAGTAAAGGGCGCCGCGGCCGGCGACGGAGCGGCGGTCGTCGGCGGTGCGTTTTTTGAAGGTGTTGTCGATATAGCCCTCGTGTTCGGAGAGGCCGACGCTGGCGCTGTAGCCGAGGCCGGCGGCGAGCGGGCCGTCGAAGGCAGCCTGGAGCGCGGAGGATTTGTAGGAGCCGTAGTCGAGGAGGATCTTGCCCTGGTGGGTGGCGCCGGGGGTGCGGGTCTTGATGTCGATCACGCCGCCGGGGGCGTTGCGGCCGTAGTCGGTGCCCTGGGCGCCGGCCTTGACGGTGAAGCTCTCGATGTTGAGGAGGCCGCTGGGATAGGAGGAGACGGTGCCGGCCGGGACATCGTCGATGACGAGGCCGACGCCGGGGGAGGAAAAGAAGATGGAGTTGGAGACGCCGCGCAGGGAGACGACGTCGCCGAAGCCGCGGGTGTCGCTGTTGCTGGTGCCGAGATTGGGGGCGAGGCCGGTCATGTCCTGGAGCTGGGCGACGCCGTGCTGCTCGAGGAGGTATTGGTTGAGGACGGAGACGGAGTTCTGGATGCGGAGGCCGTCGACGCCGAATTCGGCCGCGACGTTAAACGGCTCCATCCGGGTAGTCTTGGCGTCGGCCGCAGCGAGGCGGAATCCGGTGTGGGCGACGAGGACGGCGAGGAGCGCGCGGCAGGAAACGAGGCGGGGGCGAGGGCTGGTGAGCATGGGCTTGGTAAACGGAAAGGGGGCGGCGGGCGGCGGGCGATGTCAAGACGCGCCATGGTCCGCGAGGGTGCGCGGCGCGTGCGGGAATACGGGCGGGGCGGCGGGAGCGGGGCGCGCGCAGCGGTGGCGATGGGATGACCGAGTGCGGTGCGAGGGACGTGATAGTCCCCCGTCGGGAGCGTTGGGCGGGACATACGACCGGCGGCCCTTGTGGCTTGGCGGCCACCGCGAGCTGCTGCCCGCGCACGCGGTAAATTCCCGCTCGACGACCCTGCTCCGTCCCGGTGGGGATTGGCGCCACCTCCGGTTGCTCCCTATATATCCTACCGAGACCCACAAACTGCTTGCGTCATCAATCGCACGGTGTTGCGTCCGGTTCATTCGTTGCCGGTCCCCGCTACCCCCTCCCCTGCTATGTCCTCCATCGCCCAAGCACTCCGCCTTGCCTTCGCCGCCGCCGGCGTTCCCGCCCCGGAAATATTACAGAACTGTTCCGACCGGCAGGAGGCCTACGACTCCCAGCGGCAAATCTTCAACCGACGCTTTCAGTTCATGCCGGCCGCCATCGTGTTCTGCACGAGCGCGGAGCAGGTCAGCGTCGTGGTGAAGTTCATCGAGGCCGAGCGTCTCACGCTCCGCGTGCGCTCCGGCGGGCACGACCACGAGGGCGAATGCTCCGGCACCGACACCGTGCTGATCGACTTCCGCAAGATGAACAACGTGACGATCGAGCGGGCGGCCGGGGTCGCGCGGATCGAGCCGGGCAATGTCTTCCAAAAACTCACGACCAATCTCGCCGCCAAGGACGTGATGATCCCGCACGGCACGTGCGCCACGGTCGGCATCGCCGGTTTCTCGCTCGGCGGCGGCTGGGGGCCGTGGACGCGCAAGCACGGGATGTGTTGCGAACGCGTCGTCGGCGCCACGCTCGTGCTCGGCGACGGCTCGATCAAGACGATCACCGAGCAGGATGAACTCCAACAGAGAGGCCTGCTCTGGGCCATCAAGGGCGGCGGCGGATTCAGCTACGGGATCGTCACGGAGTTCGTGATCAAGACGTTCCCACTGCCGCCGCTGTTGATCAAGTTTCAGGTCGAGTGGAATCCGCACGCCTTCGACGACAAGTCGCTGCACTTCTTCGTCGAGGGCGAGACGCCGACCATCAAGGTCCTCACCGCGTGGGAACGCCTCATCGCCACGACCGACGCCGAGACGAACCAGCTCATCGGCACCAATCTGAAAATCTCCGCGAAGCCCGCCGACGAGGGCGGGCCGTTCGACCCCCGCACGGTCGCGCACAACTGCATCATGTATGGCTACTGGTCCGGCGCGGAGACCGGGTTGCGCCGGCTGTTGGACCGCGCGTTTCGCGGCACCGGAAAGTATGAGTTCAAGGTGCTCGGCAAGGGCGGCAGCGGCCTGCGCGCGAAGCTCGGGCTCCGCTACGGCGACCACCTGATGAGCAGCTGGGACCGGTTCTCGCACGCTGAGTTCATGGCGAAGGTCCCGGCGAAATTTCACCACCTGCTGCCCTTGCGGTTCCGCAAGCTCGCGCTCAAGGGCAAACCCCTCCCGCCCGACGTGGACAATCCCGCGCCGCACAAGATCACCTCGCGGTTCGTGGACGCCGCGGGCCTCGGCCCCGCCGGCCACGCCGCGCTCCTGCAGAGCCTGACCTCGCCGCTCGTGCTCCCCGGCAACCACTGGCTCGGCCTGTTTTCCTACATCACGCTCGGCGCCATGACCGGCGAATTTTACCAAAACCTCCCGCCAGAGCGGCAGGCCGCCAGCGCTTTCCCCTACAAGGACAAGCTCTATACCATCCAGTATCAGACCTGGTGGAACGACGAACCGAACGACGTCGCCCACGGCTCCGACAACCCCGTCTACAACCGCGTCAATCGCGCGCTCGACTGGATGGAAGTCTGCCGCGACTACGCGATCCCCAACACCTCGGGCGCGTTCATCAGTTTCAAGGACAGCTCGGTGACGACCCAAAAGTATTTCGCCGAGAGCTACGATGAGCTGGTGAAAATCAAGCAACGCGACGCGAAGGACCCGCAAAACCACTTCCGCTCGCGAAAAACGATCATCTGATTTTCGCTGCCGCCCGGCACCTCAGCGCTTCGCGGCCACGACGACGAGCGTGCCGCGCGTGCGGAAGAAGAGCACGCCGGCGGAGACCGGCGAGGCGGTGTAGCCCTCGGCGCGCTTGGAGAGCCGGGTCCTGAAGCGCACCTCGCCGGTCCTGGCGTTGAAACACGTGACGAGGCCGGTATCGGCGCAGCCGAGGAGCAGGTCGCCGACGACGATGGGCATCAACCTCTGAGCTCCGATCCGAGACCGGCGCTACCGGGGGGCCGGCGCGGCTTCAGAAGGTGCCACGGAGGCCGAAGGTCCAGGCGGAGCCGTAGTCGGTGCGGTTGCGGAATTTCGCGTAGCCGGGGGTGTTCGGGCCGTAGATTTTCGAGTCCTCGAAGGCGTCGTTGATGTTGCGCATGCTCATGAACACGGTGAAGCGCCGCGTGAGTTGGTAGTCAGCGCTCAGGTCGATGTAGAGGCGCTTGGAGCCCCAGTTGTAGGTATTGGGTTCGATGCTGTTGGGGACGTTGGCGGTGATGAGACCGCGGCGCTGGGCGCCCCGGTAGTTCCAGTTAAGCTTCGTGCTGAATTTCGGACGGGTGAGGCTGACGCCCCAGCTGTAGTTGCGCGGGATGAAGCCGGCGAAATTCGCCGCGCCGTCGCCAGTGGCACGGATGACGCTG
>JBEANZ010000685.1:0-8749 GCA_041165185.1 Verrucomicrobiota bacterium
CGCGCCCGCCCGATCCGTCTGCATGAGAATCATGGCGAGTTCCTCGCCGCCGAACCGCGCCACGCGGTCCACCGTGCGCACCTCGTCCGCCACGCGCCGCGCCACCTCGCGCAACACCGCGTCGCCGGCCGGGTGGCCGTGCGTGTCGTTCACCGCCTTGAAATGATCAATGTCCACCATCACGAGCGCGAGCGCGTGGCCAAAGCGCCGCGCGCGCTCGTCCTCCTCGGCGAGGATGCGGTCGAACTCCCGGCGGTTCAGCAAACCCGTCAGCTGATCGCGCGTCGCCAGCCGGCGCAGCGCCTCGAGCGTCTCGCCGAGTTTTAACGCGTAGCGCAGCGAACGCTCCAGCGCCTGCGGCGTGATCTCGCCCTTCACGAGATAGTCGAGCGCGCCCGCGTTCATCGCGGCGATGTCCACGCGCTCCGCCGTCTCCGCCGTGAGAAACACGATCGGCGTGCGGCAGCCTCCCGCCATCGCCTCGCGGATCAGTTGCAGGCCGTCGCGCTCGCCGAGCTGGTAGTCGAGCAGGCACGCGACGTGGTTGCCGGTCATCAGTTTTTCGAGCCCTTCCTCGTAGGTCGCGGCCCACTCGAGTTCGTAGCTGCCGCCGGCGAAGTTTTTCACCTGCGCCTGCGTGACGCGGAACTGCATCCGGTCGTCGTCAATGAGCAGCAGCGGTCGCGCCATGGTCAAAGTGCCGGCGCCCGCGCCACGCCCGCCGCCAAGTCCGCCGCCTTCGCCGCGAGCGCCGGCGCGATCGCCGCGCGGTCGCCGAGCCGATCGCGGATGCAGTTCACCAGGGCGCTGCCCACGACCACGCCGTCCGCGTGCGCCGCGACTTCCGCCACCTGCGCGCGCGTGCCGATGCCAAAACCCACCGCGATCGGCAGCGCCGTGTGCGCGCGGATCCGCGCGACCGCCTCGGCGATGTTGCCCGCCACCTGATCGCGCACGCCCGTCACGCCCTCGCGCGAGACGTAGTAAATAAATCCCGTCGTCGCCGCGGCGATTTTCGGGATGCGCGCATCGGGCGTCGTCGGCGCGACGATGAACACCGTCTCGACCCCGTGGGCGCGCCCCGCCGCGACCACCTCGCCCGCCTCCTCGGGCGGCAGGTCAAGCGTGAGGATGCCGTCCACGCCGGCGGCCTTCGCGGCGCGCACGTAGGCGTCGACGCCGTTGGAAAACACGAGGTTGTAATACGTGTAAAAAATGATCGGCGCCTCGCTCGTCTCGCGCAGCCGGCGCGCGAGTTCGAAGACGCGCGCGGCCGTCATCCCGCTCTCGAGCGCGCGCTGCGCCGCGAGCTGGTTGGTGAGCCCGTCCGCCAGCGGATCGGAAAACGGCACGCCGAGTTCGAGCACATCCACGCCGTTGGCGAGCAGCGCGCGGCACGCCGCGAGCGAGGTCTCGAAATCCGGATCGCCGGCGCAGACGTAGGCGACGAACGCGGCGCGGTTTTGCGCGCGGGCACGGGCGAAGGCGGTGGCAAGGCGGGACATGAGGGCGCGCATCGCCGCAAAATCGCGCGGCGGGCGCAAAGGGTTTTTTTCTCCCCCCGCTTTCAGTAGGCCGATGACTGCGGCGCGAAAGCCCCCCGCCTCCGGAAAACGCGGACCGGCGCCGTCGCCCCGCCGCGATTCGCCGGGCACCGGCAATATTGCGCGTGCATTCCCGCGCCGCCGCGCGAGATTGGGCGGCGCTGCGCCGACGCGACCCGCGCCCGCTTCAGCCCGCGCGCCCCGGCGCCCCACCCCTTCTCCATGCAACACTCGAAACTCAGCCTGCTCTGGCAATTCGTCCCGGCCCTCAACGCGGCGCTCCAGCCCGTGCGGCTCAACCTCATCATCGCGGCCATCGCCCCCGTCCTTTTTCTCCTCGTGCCGCAGGGCTACGACCTGCTCGACGCGCTCGGCAGCCGCCGCAGGCTCGACCTCACCATCCTGTGGTTCTTCGTCGGGCTGACCGCGTTTGGCCTGATGAACTGGTTCGGCCCGCGCTTCCTCCTCGACTGCGAATTCGGCCACAACGCCCTCGGCGCCGACGCCCGCGCGCGCTTCGCCGGCGACGCCGCGGCGCTGCAATTCCTGAAGGACGCCGAGCACTGGCTGCGCGCCCACCTGCCCCGCGTGCTCGGCACGGCGCCCATCGTCCTGATCGGGTTCGGGTTTGCGCGGCTCGGGTGGACGACCGGCAAGGTCAACCCCGCCGGCGTGCGCATCCACTGGCTGCTCGCGGGCCTCTGCATCGCGCTCGCGCTCGCGCTCTACGGATTTTTCGTGAAACGCCACCGCTGGTTCAACCTCACGCGTCCCGCGGCGGCCGGCGGCACGCGGAAACGCTACGCCAAGTTCTCCGATCTCAAGGCCGACCGCGTGGCCTTCGCCGGCTTCGGCGCGTTTGTCGCGAGCGCGCTGGTGCTCGGCGTCGCGTTCACGGTGTTTCCCGTGCCGACCGGCTTCGCGATCGGTGCGGGGGCGGTGCTGCTCTTCGCGCTCGCGAGTTGGGCGTGCTACGGGGCGCTCGTGATTTACCTCGGGCACCGCTGGGGCCTGCCCACGCTCACGCTCTGCGTCGTGTGGGCGCTGCTGTGCAGCCTGCGCAACGACAACCACGAGGTCCGCTGGCTGCCCGGCCAGACCGAGACCCCGCGCACGCCGCTCGTCGACCGGCTCGACGCGTGGCACGATCAAGTCGTCGCGCGCTACGGCCCGGGCCGGCAGCCGTTGATCATCGTGGTCACGGAGGGCGGCGGGATCCGCGCGGCCTACTGGACCGCCTCCGTGCTCGGCGTGATCGAGCGCGAATCGCAGGGACGCTTCGCGGACCACGTGTTCGCCATCAGCGGCGTCTCCGGCGGGAGCCTCGGCGCGGCGACGTTTGACCTGATGCTCGAGGAAAAAATCCGCCGCGACACCGCGCAACAGGTGCGCGATCACCTCGGGCAGGATTTTCTCGCGCCGCTCGTCGGGAAAATGTGTTTCCCGGATTTCGCCCAGCGGCTGCTCCCCGTGCGCTTCCCCGCGCTCGACCGCGCCCGCGCCCTGGAAAACGGCTGGGCCGCCGCCACGCCGCGCTTCGACGCGCCGTTCACCGCGTTTTACGCGCAGAAGTCCGGCGCGTGGCGGCCGGAGCTGTTTCTCAACGCCACCGAGGTCGAGTCGGGCCGCCGCATCATCACGAGCACGGTGGCTTTCGAGAACCACGTCGGCGGCTTCGTCGACGCGATCGACGGCGTGAAGAAAATGGCCGGTCAGGTCATGCGCCTCAGCACCGCCGTGCATTCAAGCGCACGCTTCACCTACTTCAGTCCGGCCGGCCGCTATCCCGATGGCACACACGTCGTCGACGGCGGCTACTACGAAAACTCCGGCGGCAGCACCGGCCACGACATCCTCCGCGCCGTGCGCCACCGCCCGTGGGCCAAGGACGTCATCCCGATGGTCGTCGTCTTGACCAACGGTCCCGAGGCGGTCGGCAAGGCGAAGACGAAACAGGACGAGGAGCTCGCCGAGCGGAAAAACGACTACACGAGCAACGAGATCCTCGACCCGTTGCTGACGATGCTCGCCACGCGCCCCGCCCACGCCGATCAGGCGGTGGGCGAACTCGAGTCGGCCATCCGTGCGGCGGAGCCGGACGCGGCGCCGCGGGTGTTTCGTTTCGGCATCGTGCAACACGGCACCCCGCCGCCACTCGGCTGGGCGCTGTCGCCGGAAGCGATGACGGAAATGGATCTCCAAGCCGACCCCTCCGCCGCCCGCGAGCCCCCCGGCGACGACCCGATCGCTTGGGCGAAAATCATGGAGAACAAAAAGACGCGCGAGAATCTCATCGCGCGTCTGCCCGAGCGGAAAAACTAGCGGGGCGACGAATCCCCCCGGGTGCCCGCGAGCGCCCGCCCGTGTCGCAGCGCCAGCCATAACGGCCCTACTCCGATGATCCCGAATGAGCAGTCGATGAGCCGCCAGTAGAACGGGATGCCGCGCACCGCGCCGCAGATCAGCGCGAGCGGAATCACCAGCGCGCAAGCGAGCATCCCGACGCGCAGGTTCTCGAGGTGGCGGCCCGGCTCCCGCCATGGCGCGACAAAGAAGAGCGCGATCACGAGGTGCCCGAACGCGAGCCAGTCAGTGCCGTAACCGATGAACGGGTAACGCGCGTAGGTGTCCGCCAGACCATCGCGCACGAGGAGCAGCCAGTGGGCGAGGCCGGTGGCGTCGGCGGGGCTCGCGCTCGGTGGCAGACCGAACCAGGCGCACAGTAGACGCAGTTCGTGCAGCAGTGGAAACGCCGTCAGCCCGCTCACGACCAGCCCGGCGATAAACAGGCCGAGCCACCCGCGGACGGCGCGCCGCCGCCGCAAGATTTCCGCGTTCGCGCCGGCGTGGCTCATTTCCCGAGGAGAAGGCAACCGCGAATTCAGCCGCGCCCCACGCTAGACCTGGTAGGCCTTCAGCGGCACCGGATCGAGGACCTTGGATTTCGGGGCCTGCTCGGCGAGTTTCTCCGCGAACCACGCGCGCGCCGGCGGATCGCCGTGCGTGAGCACGATGCAGCGCGCGCCCGTCTGCACGGCGAACTCCAGCAGCTCCTCGCGGTCCGCGTGGCCGCTCAGCTCGAAGCGTTCGACGCGCGCCTTGATCTTCGCCTTCACGTGCGCGGCCTCGAAGACGAACTGGTCGCCCGGTTTCGACGCGAGCAGCGCGCCGCCCGGCGTCTCCGGATCGCAGTAGCCGACGAAACCGATCGTGTTGCGCGCGTGGCCGACGAGGCCGGAGGCGAGCGTGTAGCTGGGCGTTTTTTCCACCATCATGCCGGAGCTCACGATGTAGAGCGCGTTTTGCTGCGGGTCCTCGCCGGCGACGAGCTTGCGGGGCGTCGGCTTGATTTTGAGGTCCTTCACGATGCTGCGCGAAAAATTCACGTGCTTGGTCTTGCGGCCGATTTCGTCGAAGTAGTCGGCGAGATCCATGCCGAGGCCGGAGCCGTAGATGGGGCAGTCGGCGAGGCGGCCGAACTTCCGCGCGTCGTGGACGATGGCGAGGATTTCCTGCATGCGGCCGAGCGCGAACACCGGGAGCAGAAACGAGCCGCCGCGCTGGATGGTGTCGTTGATGGAGGTGATGAGGCGGGCGACCTCGTTGACGCGCTCCTTTCCGAGCGGGCGCTCGGTGGTGCCGCGCGTGGTCTCGGTGACGAGCGTGTCGAAGTGGCCGGCGGGAAACTTGGCGCCGGGCAGCGTGCGCTGCGGCTCGAAGAGCACATCGCCCGTAAAAAAGATCGCGCGGCTTTTGTGGCGCAGCTCGACGCCCGCGGCCCCGGCGACGTGGCCCGCCGGGTGGAAGATCAACTCGATCTCGTCCTTCGCGCCGCGGAAGTGTTTCGCGTGGCCGTAGGGCAGGCCGACGAGGCGCTTGGCGAGGCGGTCGATTTCGTCGTGCGTGAAGAGCGGGTAGTCGGGGATGTCTTCCTCCTCCTTCTGGCGGAGCATGACGTTGGCGGAATTGTGCAGCATGCGCTCGATGAGCATGCGGCTCGAGGTCGTCATGATGACGGGCGTGGTGGGATGCTCGCGCATCACGACGGGGAGGCTGCCGATGTGGTCGAGGTGGCAGTGCGTGATGATGATGAGATCGAGGGTGACGCCGCGCAGGGGCTTCAGGTCGGGGGTGGCGGCGCGACCGGTTTTCTTCGGGTGGAGGCCGGAGTCGATCAGGAGGTTGAGGTCGCCAAGTTGGACGAACAGCGAGTTGGCGCCGATGCCGCCGTCGCGGTTCAAGTCAGTGAGCTTCATTGGCGCGAAGGAGAAGGAGTTTGCCCGCGAGAACGAGGATGAACTGTTCAATCGCGCGGAATCGTCAGATCGAACGGCGGAAGGATCACGTGGATTTTTTCACCCCGATCATCCACGCCGTGAAAGCTGCCGTGCGCGCGGGCGTCGAGGCCGGTGACGTGGTAGCTGTTGTAGGAAAACTCCTCGCCGGGCGCGAGGCGCGGCGATTCGCCGACGATCTTGTCGCCCTCGATCACGAGGCGCGTGCCGTCGGCGTGTTCGACGACCCATTTGCGGCCAAGGAGCGTGACGGTGCGGTCGGAGACGTTGCGGATCGAGACGTGATAGACGAAGGCGTGCGGCTTGTCCGCGGGCAGGCTCGCGCCGCCGTGATGGTAGGTGAGTTTGTCGAGCCGGGCGGTGAGGCCGGGCAGTTCGCGGGAAGGGCTGGACACGGCGAACAAGTGCGCGCGGTCGCGCCGCGCCGCAAGCGGGATAAGCGCGCCGCGCGGAGGACGGACGAGGGGTCGGGGAGCCGGGACGGGGGCGTGGCGAACGGGCTTCTGCGACGCGGACGCAATCGACTCTTGTCATTGGTCGCCGGTCCTTGGTCTCTGGTCCTTGGTTTCCACCGTCTCCATGCCCAAATTCGCCCTCCTCTCCGTCTCCGACAAAACCGGTCTCGCCGACTTCGCCGCCGCGCTCGTGCGCACGCACGGTTACACGCTGCTCTCGACCGGCGGCACGGCGAAACTCCTCGCCGAGCGCGGGCTCCCCGTGACGGAGGTGAGCCAGCACACCGGGTTTCCCGAAATCATGGAGGGCCGCGTGAAGACGCTGCACCCGAAAATCCACGGCGGCCTGCTGTGTCGGCGCGACAAACCCGACCACCTCGCGCAGGCGGAGAAAAACGCGATCGAGCTGATCGATTTGGTCGTGGTGAACCTCTACCCGTTTGAGCAGACGGTCGCGAAACCCGGGGTGCATTTCGAGGAGGCCATCGAGAACATCGACATCGGCGGCCCGTCGATGCTGCGCAGCGCGGCGAAGAACCACGAAAGCGTGACCGTCGTCTGCGACCCGGCGGACTATGCGGCGACGCTCGCGGCGCTGGCGGTGGAGGCGGGCGCACCGGAGAAAATCGCCGAGCTGCGCCGGCGGCTCGCGTTGAAAGTTTTCCAACGCACCGCGACCTACGACGCCGCGATCGCGCGCTACCTCGAGGCGCAGGCGACGCCCGCGGAAGAGCCCGACCTCGCGGCCATCAGCGGATTTCCGGCGACCCTCGCGCTCTCGTGGAAGAAGGCGCAGTCGCTCCGCTACGGCGAAAATCCGCACCAGCAGGCCGCGCTCTACGGGACGTTTCACGATCACTTCGCGCAGCTCCAGGGGAAGGAACTTTCCTACAACAACATCCTGGATATCACGTCGGCGACCTATCTCATCGGCGAGTTCGAGCGCCCGACGGTGGCGATCCTCAAGCACACCAACCCGTGCGGCGTCGCGAGCGCCGACACGCTCGCCGCCGCCTGGGACGCCGCCTACGCGACGGATCGGCAGGCGCCGTTTGGCGGCATCATCATCGTGAACCAGACGCTCGACGGCGCGCTCGCGGCGGCGATCGCGGAGATTTTCACCGAGGTGATCATCGCGCCGCGCTTCAGCGACGAGGCGCTGGGGATTTTCGCGAAGAAGAAAAACCTCCGCCTTATGATCGCGAAGGGCGGCATCGGCGCGGAGGCGTTGCAGGAGATCCGCTCCGTCGTCGGCGGCGTGCTCGTGCAGGATCGCGACCGCACGCTCGGCAACGTGAAGGAGTTCAAGGTCGTGACGAAGCGCGAGCCGACGGCGGACGAATGGGCGGCGATGATGTTTGGCTGGAAAGTCGGCAAGCACGTGAAGTCGAACGCGATCGTCTATTGCCGCGGCGAGCGGACGCTCGGCGTCGGCGCGGGCCAGATGGCGCGCGTGGACAGCTCGCGCATCGCGGTGTGGAAAGCCGGCGAGGCGAAGCTCGACCTGCGCGGGTCGGTCGTGTGCAGCGAGGCGCTGTTCCCGTTTGCCGACGGCCTGATCGCGGCGGCGGACGCAGGGGCGGTCGCGGCGATCCAACCGGGCGGATCGGTGCGCGACGCGGAGGTCATCGCCGCCGCCGATGCGCGCGGGATGGCGATGGTGTTCACGGGCTCGCGGCATTTCCGGCACTGAGGAGGCGCAGGCGGTCGAGAGCGGAGAGCTGAGTGTTGAGAGCTGAAAACCCGATCCGCGGAGGGCGGGCGGGCGTTCGGAAATGCCCTGACGTAGTTCACCGTTTGGTTCTGCTCTCAGCCGGACCCAAGCAATTGAAGAACCGCGAATGGACACGCATCGACGCGAATTCAGGGGCCGCCCAACAGCGATTCCCGGCAATATCTCCGTTCACCGATTGGCGCGGGCCTATCTTCGTGTTGCGGGCCGTGGTTTTTGTTCGCGTCGATTCGCGTCCATTCGCGGTTCAACAGAATCGGTCCGGCTCAGCTCTCAGCTCTGGGCTACCTCGCTCGGGCTCAGAGCGCCGCCAACTTTGCGCCGGCCTATTATTGTCGCCACGCCGCAGAGGGCGGATTCTCGTCGCCCGCAGTCGACAGCACTGCCGCCCAAATGACTCGGATCGCCCCCACCCGACAAGACCCGCCCCCCGCGCCGCCGTCGGCGCACGCCGTTCACAACTGACCCATGGCCCGCACTAAATCCAACGGCACCAACCCCTCCACCGCCACCATCGGCTTCGAGGCCAAGCTCTGGCTCACCGCCGACAAGCTGCGGAACAACATGGACGCGGCGGAATACAAGCACGTCGTCCTCGGCCTCATCTTCCTCAAATACATCTCCGACACGTTCGAGAACCATCACGCAAAGCTCGTCGCGGGCAAAGGCGACTACAAAGGCGCGAATCCCGAGGATCAGGACGAATACAAGGCGGAGAATGTT
>JBEANZ010000686.1:0-7081 GCA_041165185.1 Verrucomicrobiota bacterium
GCCACGTTGAAGGCGATGCAGCGCCTGACCCGCACGGTGCTCTTCACGACCGTGCCCGGCGCCCCCCGCCGTAAACGCCTCGGCAAGAGGGTCCTCGGTCTGGTTTAAGTGCCATTCGGTCGGAGACCCTGCCCTACTTTCTCGGTCGTGACGGCGGGGTCGGCGACCCCGCCCTACAACGGAGGCCCGCCGCCGCTCACCAGCCGAAGATGTAGCGCTCGCGGCGCGGGTCGGCGGCGCCGCGGAGGGTGCCGGTTTTTTGGTTAACGCCGACGGCCACCACGCCGGTGCTCATGCCATACGCGCCGACGACGCGCAGTTCGTGGCCGCGCGCGACGAGCTCGTCGAGGACCTTGGTCGGGATGCGGTTTTCCACGTCGAGCTGGCCGGGCTCGCTCGGGTGGTTGTCGAAGGAGGCGTGCGGGTGGTTGGAGTTGATGCGCGGCGCCTCGATGGCGCGTTGGAGATCCATGTCGAAGACGATCAGGGCGAGCAGGACGTTGAGCACCTGCTGGTCCTGGCTGTCGCCGCCGGGCGTGCTGAGGGCGAGGAAGGGCTTGCCGTCCTTGCGCACAACGGTGGGCGAGAGCGTGGTGCGGGGGCGCTTGCCGCCGACGAGCAGGTTGGGGCTCGCGGGATCGAGGTCGAAGACTTGCATGCGGTTGGAGAGCGGCACGCCGGTGTCGCCCGCGATGAAGGCCCCGCCGATCACCCAGCCGGAGCTCGGCGTGGCGCTGAAGAGGTTGCCCGCGATGTCGCCGGTGTTGACGCAGGTGGTGTCGCCGCTGTCGCGCTCCTTCTCGCCCTGCGAGTGCGGCACGTAGCGCACGGCGGGCGCCTTCACGTCGGGATCAAACGCGAACGGATCGCCGGGACGGTGGCCGAGAAACGCCTCCGGCCCGATCAGTTTGCGGCGATCGGCGGCGTAGGCTTTCGAGAGGAGGCCCCGGAGCGGCACCGACGCGAACGCGGGGTCGCCGAGGTAGGCGTTGCGATCGTCGTAGGCGAGCTTGATGGCTTCGTGGACGGTGTGGATGTAGTCGGCGGAGTTGTGGCCCATGGCCTTGAGGTCGATGCCCTCGAGGAGGTTGAGCGTCTCGAGGAGCACGGGGCCCTGGTTCCACGCGCCGGCCTTGTTGATCTCGTAGCCGTGAAATGTGGTCGTCACGGGCGTCTCGATGGCGCCGTGGTAGTTGGCGAGTTCCGCCTCGGTGAACAGGCCGCCTTCCGCGCGGTTGGCGGCGACGAGGCGGCGCGCGATGTCGCCCTTGTAAAACGCGTCTCGGCCCGCGCGGATGGCGGTGGTGCGGTCGGACTTTTTCGCGAGGGCGGCGCGTTCGGCGGCGACGAGCGCGCGGAGGGTGCGGGCGAGATTGGGTTGGCGAAAGATCTCGCCGACGTCGGGCACGCGGCCGTCGGGATAATAGGTGTGGCCCCACCGGTAGGCCTCGGTGGCCTTGCGATGCGAGACCATGTTTTCGCGCAGGTAGGCATACATCGGGAAGCCGTCGGCGAACTCGATCGCGGGCGCCATGACCTGCGCGAGGCTCATCGTGCCGAAGCGTTCGAGGGCGAGCGCCATCGCGTCCATGACGGCGGGGAGCGTGGCGGCGAGGGGGCCGTTGCCCTCGATCTTGCCCTTGGCGGCGAAGTGCGCGGGCGTGGCGGCGAGCGGCGCGGGGCCCTGGCCGTTGATGACGTAGACCTGCTTGGTTTTCGCGTCGTGGATGATCACGGGGCACTCGCCGCCGAAACCGAAATGGGAAATCTCCACGACGGCGGCGGCGAACACGGTGGCCACGCCGGCGTCAATGGCGTTGCCGCCCTGCTCAAGGATGCGTGTGCCGGCGGAGACGGAGTAGTGGCGGCCGGCGGCGACGATGCCGCGTTGTCCGAGGATCTCGGGGCGCATGGTAGGCTCGCGTTTCGCGGCGCGCGCGGCGCCACCCAGGGGGCGCGTGGCCGGGGCGGCGGGGGTGCCAGGGGCGGCGGGGGGCGGCGGTTGTTGGCCGAATAACGTGGACGAAATAAGAACGCAGAAGACGGCGAGGCGGATGTGCATGGGAAGAATGGGGCGGAGCGAAGCGCGGCGTGGGCGGAGCGGAGTGGCGCGGGCGGAGCGGAACGGACGGCGCGACGGAACGCCACGCGCGCGGGTGCGTCAACGGGCGAGTGGTGGGCGGCGATCCACCGGGAGCCGCGCGCGGTCGGTGTCGCCGGAGCCGCCCCTTGACGCCGCCGGGCCGCGCCGGCAAATCTCCGCCCGCCATGGCAACCACCCAACTCGCCCCCGGCGGCCAGATCGCCCTGCCGCCTGCGATCACAGGAAGCCTGCGGTTGCGCGACGGCCGGCCCGCTTCGCTGCTGCAGGCGGAAGTGCTCGACGACGGCGTGATGCTCCGGCCCGTGGAACCGCGCGATTTGCCGGCGGAAACGTTGCGCGCATGGATTGCCGAGGGTGAGGCGGAAATGGAGCGCCTGCGGAAGGGCGCGATTTGAGGGTCTTCCTCGACACGTCGTTTCTCATCGCGGCGGCGGGCAGCGCGAGCGGTTTGCCGCGACACGTCTTTGACGTCGGGCGACAGGCGGGCTGGGAGTTGGCGACCAGCCCGTATTGCGACGAGGAAGTCACGCGCAACATCCACAAGGTCGGTGCGGCCGTGCCCTGGCTGGCGACCATCCGGCCGGCGCTGCGCATCCACGCAACCGAGGTTGTGTTCAGCTACCCGTTGCTCTTGGAGGCCGCGAAGGATCGGCCGGTGTTGATTTCCGCGTTGGGGTCCGAGGCGGACTACCTGCTCACGCTGGATCGGGCGGACTTTGCGACGCTGCTGGGGACCGAGGTGTATGGGATGCGCGTGCGGCTGCCGGCGGACTTTGCGCGGGAGATCGCGCTGCGACCGCCGTCGAAGTGAGCGGCGGTCGCCCCGTCACACCCCGACCCACGCGAGTCCGGCGCGCAGCCACAGCGGGATCGTGAAGATTCCGACGGCCGTCGTGCCGAGGACGATTTGCACGGCGGTGCGCGGGTGGCCGCCGTAGAGGCGCGCGAGGATCACGGGCACCATCGCGGTCGGCATCGCGGCTTGCACGACGATCACGCGTTTCAACTCGACCGAGCACGGGAGGAATTTCGCGAGCGCGAGCATCGCCAGCGGAAGGGCGCCGAGGCGGAGCGCCAGCGCGGCGAGGCTCACCTTCGCGTCGAAGAGCTCGCGGGGTTTGTCCACGAAGCTTGCGAGGCTCACGCCCGTCATGATGAGCCCGAGCGGGATGCCGCAGAGGCCGAGCGAGTGCATCGTGTCGGTGAGGACTTTCGGGAGGTGCGGGGTGAGGCCGGAGAGGTTGCAGGCGACGGCGAGGGCGAGCGTGATCGAGACGGGGCCGAGGAGGCGGCGCCAGCCGGTGCGCAGGGATTCGCCGCTGAGCGTGAGCAGGCCCACGGTCCAGAGCGCGATCTCGACACCGACGTTGTGGACCATGAGCACGGCGCGGCTCTCGGCGCCCCAGAGGCCGGCCATGAGCGGGAGCGGGAGGTAGCCGTAGTTGGTGATGCCGACGGAGAGCGCAAACGTCCGTAGCCCCGATCCGACTTGGAGGCCGATGAGTTTGGCCACGAGCAGGCCGGCGCGCAGGCCGAACACCGTGACGCCGAAGCCCACGAGCGGCGGCAGCCAGAGATTGCCGGGCGTGCGGAGGGCGGGGTTGCCCGCGACGGACTCGAAGATGAGGCACGGGTAGCAGACGTTGACGGCGAGCCGGATGAGGCTGGTCTCGGCATCGCCCTCGATCCAGTGGACGCGCCGCGCGGCCACGCCGACACCGATGACGGCGAAGACGGGAAGGACGAGCGCGAGCAGTTGCCAGTAGGACATCATCGGGCGGAGGCGCGAAGACTACTCGGGGGTGGCGGAGGGTCGGTCAAGTCGGGCGGCGCGGGTCCCACGCCCCGGGCGCGGCGGCGGCGAAGCGCGCGGTTGACGCGGCGCACGCGAACCGGTGTGTTCGCCGGTTCCATGCTTACCATCGCCGATGTTTCGAAGTCCTACGGCACGCGCGAACTCTTCCGCGACGTGTCGCTTTTCATCGCGCGCACCGACCGCCTCGGCCTCGTCGGCCCCAATGGCGCCGGCAAATCCACCCTCTTCAACCTCATCCTCGGCGAGGAGAAACAGGACACCGGCACCATCGAGTGGGAGCGCGGCGCGGACTTCGGCTTCCTTCCGCAGGAGAGCGCCCCCGCCGGCGACGAGACCATCCTCCACATCGCCACGAGCGGGAAAAAACTCGAGCCCACCGACGACGACTTCGACATCGACTACACGCTCGAACCGCGCGCGAAAAAAATCCTCGCCGGCCTCGGCTTCAAGCAGGGCGACGCCGACAAGCTCGCGAAAACCTTCTCCGGCGGCTGGGTGATGCGGGCCCACCTCGCGCGCCTCCTCGTCGCCGAGCCCGCGCTGCTCCTCCTCGACGAGCCCACCAACCATCTCGATCTCGAGGCGTTGCTGTGGTTCCAGGACTACCTCACGCGCTACCCCGGCGGCCTCGTCGTCATCTCGCACGATCGCGCGTTTCTCAACGCCCTCTGCACCGGCATGCTCGAGCTGCGCAGCGGCCTCCTCCACTACTACCACGGCAACTACGACAACTTCCTCCAGGAAAAGGAGGCGCGGAAATCCCAGCAGGCCGCCGCGTTTAAGAACCAACAGCGCGAGATCGCGCACCTCCAGAAATTCGTCGACCGCTTCGGCGCCAAGGCCTCGATGGCCTCGCGCGCGAAATCGAAGGAGAAACAAATCGAGCGCCTCCAGGAAGTCGCCGTCGAGGAGCCGACCGAGGAGCTGAAGCGCATCCATTTCAAGTTCCCCCAGCCGCCGCGCTCGGGCCTGAAAGTCATCGAGCTCGAGCATGTCCAGCAGGCCTACGGCGACCACGTCGTTTACCGCGATCTCAACTTCACCTGCGAGCGCGGCCAGAAAATCGTGCTCGTCGGCCCCAACGGCGCGGGCAAATCCACCCTCCTGAAAATCCTCGCCGACGTGCTCCCCATCAACGGCGGCACGCGCGAGCTCGGCTCCAACGTCGTCACCGGCTACTTCGCGCAAAACCGCCTCGACAACCTCAACCCCGAGGTGACGGTTTTTGAAAACGTGATGGAGCTGCGCACGAACGAGAACCAGCTCACCGAGCAGCAGGCGCGCGCGATCCTCGGCGCGTTTCTCTTCCGCAAGGACGACGTCCACAAACCCATCGGCGTGCTCTCCGGCGGCGAAAAATCCCGCCTCGCCCTCGCGCGCCTCCTCGTGAAGCCGCCGAATCTCCTCCTGATGGACGAGCCCACGACGCACCTCGACATCGCCTCGATCGACGCGCTGATCGGCGCGCTGAAAAACTACGAGGGCACGTTCATCTTTATCAGCCACGACGTGCATTTCATCAAGGCGCTCGCGGAAAACGTGCTCCACGTCCACAGCGGCCGGCTCACGCCCTACGCGGGCAACTACGACTACTACCTCGAGAAATCAAAGGCCGGCGACGCCCGCGCCGCGCTGACGGCGGGCTTCACCGACGCGCGTCCGAAACAAAACGCGACCGTCTCCGCATCCGTCGGCCGCGAGCCGGCTCGCGCTCCCGCCGCCGCGAAGCCGAAACCCAGCGCCAACGAAATCCGGAAATTCCGGGAGCACGTCGGCCAGTTGGAAAAGAAAGTCGTCGAGCTGGAAGCGAAGCAGGCGGAGATCACGGCCGAGTTGGAAGCGCCGGAGACCTACGCCGACAAAGGAAAATTTCACCACCTGAACCGCGAGCTGAGCACGATCGTGGATCAGATCGCGACCGCGACGGGCGAGTGGGAAAAAGCCGCGACGAAGCTCGCGGAGATGGAGGCGTAGGGCCGGCGACGCGCCGCCGGGCGTCGCATCGTAGGCCGCGGCGATTCCGCCCCGTAGGCTGCCAGCTCGCTGGCGCTCTCAGCGCCCAGAAGCGCCTGCAAGCAGGCGGCCTACATCGCGTGCGTCCGCCACCGGAAGCTTGCTCGGATGCCTCATGCGCTTCATCGCGTGCCCATGCACACCCCCGGCCGAGGCGACGGCGCACTCCGGCGTTTCCGCGTGGCGCTGCCGGAGACGTCCTACTTTCTCACCTTATGCACCGCCGGACGCGCCCACGGCCTGACGGCAGTCGCTCTCGCGACCGCACTTCGCGGGGAAGTTTCCGCCATCGAAGCCGACGGTCACTGGGTGCTGCGCGCCGGTGTGTTCATGCCGGACCATCTCCATTTGCTGGTGCGCGTGGTGGGCCGGTTGCCGATCGCGCGGTGTGTGGCGCGATTCAAGACGAAGACCCGTTCGGCGCTTCTCGCCCACGAACTCGGCTGGCAGCCCAACTTCTACGAGCACCGTTTGCGGCCCGATGATCGTGTCGAAGACGTGGTAGGTTACATTTTCCTCAACCCCTATCACGGTGGCGTCGTTTCGCCGGGTGCGGCCTATCCTTGGTTCTGGTTGGGTGTGGAGGAGGATGTTTGGTTCAGCCCCGGGACCGATCATGGACGTCCGTTTCCCGAGTGGCTCAGGTAGGCGGGCGGATAGCGGCCCACCGCCCCGTAGGCCGCCAGCTCGCTGGCGCTCTTACCGCCCTGAAGCGCCTGCAAGCAGGCGGCCTACGAAAAACGCCCTCGAGACGCCCTTGAAAAGGGCGACGGGAATTCGCCGCGCGCAAATCGGTCTTTCGTCGGTGGCGTTTCGCCTCCATTCGTCGCCTGATGAACCTCGCCTCGCTCGCCAAGCCGTCCGTGCGCACGCAGCCCGTTTACGAACCGGGCAAACCCATCGACTACGTCGCGCGCGAACTCGGGCTCGATGCCGCTTCCATCATCAAGCTCGCCTCCAACGAAAACCCGTGGGGCCCTTCGCCCCTCGCCGTCGCCGCCGCCCAGCGCGCCCTCGCCGCCGGTGAACTCTACCCCGACGGCGGCTGCTTCGAGCTGCGCCAAAAACTCGCCGCGAAATGGGGCCTCGGTGCCGACCAGTTCGTCGTTGGCAATGGCTCCAACGAAATCATCGAGCTGCTCGGCCAC
>JBEANZ010000687.1:0-3488 GCA_041165185.1 Verrucomicrobiota bacterium
CGCTGATGAACCACTCGCCGTGGTGCTCGATGATCTCGGGGGCCTTGATTTTCATCGTGGCGATGAGGTTCGTGTCGTCGTTGACGCCGAAGTAGTCGGGCGTGCGCGAGCGGTAGATGTAGGTGGTGCCGTCGTTCGAGGAGGCGCGGAAGAGGTAGTAGTAGCCCTCGCGATAGACGACGAACGGGCTCTCGGCGCTGACGGCACCGACGCCGCCCTTGCCGCCTTCGCAGACGTTTTTCGCGGGGGTCCACGTCTTCAGGTCACGCGAGGTGCGCAGGATGATGTAGCCGCGTTTGTCCTGCGTCGAAACCGTGGAGTAGGCGTGGAAGACGCCGTCGAGGGGGAGCACCATCACGTCGCGCCCGCCGTCGGCGTAGAGGAGCTTGCCGTTGGGACCGGCGCCGCCGCGGGTGAAGTTTTTCCCGTCCGCCGAGGTCATGAGGCGGACGCCGTTGGTGTTGTAGAAACAATGGAACGTGTCGCCGAGCCGGGCGAAATGCGGGGCCTGGATGACCTCGGGCGGGCCGATGCGCTCGCCCTTCGGATGGTTGGCGGGCGGCACGGTGCCGCTCCCGAGGTTGGCGCCGCCGCCGGCGTTTTCGCCCCAGGCGAGCGTGGCGCGCGCGACGATGCCGAGGGGTTGCCACGGGCCGCGCTCGAGCGAGGCGCCCTCCCAGCCGTAGAGGATGCGGCCGGGCGCGGTGCCGCGGAGACAGGCCCAGAGCGTCCATTTGCCGTCGGGGCGGAGGATGAAACTGTGATCGACGATGTGCTGTTTTTTGGGCTCGGGGCCGTTGAGCGCGCCGAGGTCGGGCATGGTGCAGATGCGCCACCAGTCGGAGGCGATCTCGGGGACGAGCGGGCGGTCGGCGGCGGCCCGGCCGGAGACGGCGATGAGCAGGGAGGCGAAGGCCATGAGGACGAGGCGGAGGCGGGGAGGCGGGTGCATGGGAAAATTCAGGGGGCGTGGCGGCGGATGAAGCGCACGAGGGACGCGACGTCGGTGGAGAAGGTCGGCGAATCGCTCCACTCGTATTCGAGGGCGACGTGGCCGCGAATTTTCTGCCGCCTCAGCTCGGCCAGCAGCGCGGGCACATCGACGATGCCGCGGCCGTAGGGCACGTCGTGCTGTTTCTCGCGGTCGATGTCCTTGAGGTGCGCGCTGTGGCAGCGGCCGGCGATGGCGCGCAGCACGGCGACGTTGTCGAGGCCGGAGCGCGCGACATGGCCGGTGTCGAGGCAGATGCCGAGGCGCGGGTCGCGGCGCTGGGACTCGAGTTTCTCAAACGTGTAGCGCGGGTCCCAGTAGCGGTAGGGTCCGCCGAAATACGGTGCCTCGAAACCCTTCGCGTGATTGTGAATCGAGAAGGTGACGTCGAACTCGCGCACGAGGCGCTCGACCAGGTCCCACTGCGATTCGGCGGGCTCGCCGGTGAAGCCGGCGAGCCCGAGCTTGCGGCCGAATTCGAAGAACCGGCGCAGCGCGGCCTCGTCGCGGCCGATGCGCGTCCACTGTTTCTGGCCGATGTAGGCGTTGACGATGCGGACGCCGGACGCGGCGCACTTGGCGCGGAGCCGCGCGAGCACGGCGTCGGGGGTGTTCTCGTCGAGGACGACGTCGCCCGTGGCGGCGCCGACCTTCATGCCCATCAAAAAGACTTCGAGCGCGTCGCAGCCGGCGGCCTTGGTCGCGTCGATCGCTTCGAAGACCGTGCCCTGCCCCCAAGTCCACGCGTGACCGGCGAGGCGGACGCCACCGGGTTCGGCCGGGGCGCAAACCGCCGCGGCGCAGAGGAACAGGGTGCCGAGAAGAGGGCGAATGAAGCGAAGGAGCGAGTGAGTCATTGAGGTGAGCGCAGGAGCGGAGAGCTAACGCCAGAACTTCTCGCGGTGCGCGGCGGTGAGGGTGCGGAGGCGCGCGAGATCGGCCGCGTGCGCGGCAACACTGGCGAGGTTGCTCCACTCGTGCGGGTCGGCTTGCAGATCGTAGAGCTCGAGGGAGCCATCGGCGTTCTCGATCAGGCGATGGCGCTCCGTGCTAACGGCGAGGGCGTGTGGCCGGCCGTTGCGGGCAACCATGCTGAAGGCCGGATGATCCCACGGCGCGCGGGGATCAGTGATGAGCGGAACGAAGCTGCGGCCCGCGACGCCAGTGGGTGCGGGCAGGCCGCAGAGGGCGGCGAGCGTGGGATAGAAATCGAGAAACTCGATGACGCGCGGGCTGGCGACGCCACGCGGAGCACCGGGGGCGGCGATGAGCAAGGTGGTGCTGACGGCCTCGTCGTAGAGAATGCCCTTGCCCCACCAGCCGCCGCGCGAGCCGGTGAGATAGCCGTGGTCGCCAAGGAAGACGACGATGGTGTTGTCCCACAGTTTATCCCGATCGAGCGCGGCGAGCACCCGACCGAGTTGGGCATCCATGAGCGCGACGCAGGCGAGGTAGCTGCGCAAGGCCTCGCGTTGCGCTTGGTCGGTGATGGCGACGCGCGGTTCCGGCAGCACGGCGTCCGCGGGCGGCGCGGGGGGCAGCGGAAGACGTGCGGCGTCGAAGGGCGCGAAATACTCCTTCGTCGCGTAGCGCGGCAGGTGCGGCCGTCGGAAGCCGCACGCAACGAAGAAGGGTTTACCACTGGTGCGGCCTTGGTCGATGAGCGCGATCGCGCGGTCGGCGATCTTGTGATCGATGAGTTGATCGTCCGACGCGTCGATGATGGCCCAGGTGTTGCCCTCGCCGGCGCCGACGCGATTTTTCTGCTGCGCGACGACGGTGCGCTCGAGATCGAGTTCCTTGAGCTCGGCAGGCTGGAAGAGGGTCTTGGCAAGGCCGGTGCCCTCCTCAGTGACGTCCCAGCATTCGGGCACATCGCGGCCGATGTGGAAGACTTTGCCGACGCGCGCGGTGAAGTAACCCTGCTGGCGGAAATACTCGGGCATGAACACCGCGTGCGCGAGCGGCGGCGTGCGCGAGGAGCCCTCGTTGCCGAACATCCGCGTCGTCTCGGGCCGCCGGCCGCTGAGAAACGAGACGCGCGACGGGCTGCACACGGGATACTGGCAGTAGGCGCGGTCGAAGCGGACGGCGCGCGCGGCGAGCCGGTCGACGTTGGGGGAGCGCGCCAGGGCGTCGCCGTAGGCTCCGAGAGATTTGTTCAGATCGTCGGCGATGACGAAGAGGACGTTGGGGCGGGCAGGCGCGGCCCCGCACGCCGGACCGATCGGAAGCAGCGCGGCAGACACCAGAAGGAGACGGAGGAGCGGTTTCATGATTTTTCGGCCGCGAGGATCAGGACCCAGTCCTGCAGGACCGGCGGATAGGCGAGCGGCCAGTTGCCGGCGGCATCGGGCACGACCGCGACGGGCGGTTCGGCACGGCCGGTGATGGGATCGACGTAGCGCGCGGCGTAGCGCACGCCGGGCTCGAGCGCGCGGAGCGTGAAGGGGGCGTTCCAACGCGCCTGGCCCTTGGGCAGGAAAATCACGCGCAG
>JBEANZ010000688.1:0-3652 GCA_041165185.1 Verrucomicrobiota bacterium
ATGCGGGAGCCCGTGACCTCGAATTTCTCAAGTTTCTCGGGCTCGTTGCTGTTCTTCTTTTCCTCGGTCTTGGGCGCGGTTTGCGCGGCGAGAATGCCGACGCTCAAAGCGGCCACGAGACCGAAACGTGCAGCCGCAGTCGCGGCCGCCAGTGACGGTTGGTTCATAGTTTTGTTGGTGTTGGAGGTGTCACCGCGCGGCCGAAAAGCCGCTCGGGTTGTGTTGACGCATTATGACATGGGAGCCGGTTTCAGCCGGCGCAATGCCCAATTCCCGTCCCGCCCACCCGACGGCCCACCGCGCAATTGACTCCCGACGACGCCCCCGCTGAGTCGGGCGCACACAACATGAAAACTACGCTGCCCCGCGTCTGGCCGCTGTGCGCGGCCCTCGCCGTCTCGTTCCTGCCGCTCGTCGCCCGCGCCGCGCCGCCCGCCGCGCTTCCGACCGAAAAACTCTTCGCCGATCCCGACATGCAGACCGTCGCGATCTCGCCGACGGGGCGCTACCTCACCTGGCTCGCGCCGAAAAACCAGCGCATGAACCTCGCGATCCTCGATCGGGAGACCAAGCAGGTGCGCTGGCTCACCACGATGAAGGAGGAGAGCGTCGTCCACTACGTGTGGGCGAAAAAAGACCGCATCCTTTTCGCGCAGCAGTGGGGCGGGCGCGAACAGTTCGGGATGTTCGCCTGCGATCCCGACGGCGGAAACCTCGTCATCATCAACCCCCTCGAACGCGTCGCGGCCGACGCTGACGGCGCGGGCCAGGGCGATGCCCCCGGCAGCGAACGCGATCTCGCCAAGAGCCTCGTCAGCCTCATGCCGAAGGATCCGGATCACATCCTGATGAACCGCATCCGCGGCAACTCCTTCCTCGGCGATCTGATCAAGGTCAACATCCGCACCGGCAAGGAGACCGTCGAGGAGCGCAACTACATCAACGCCCGCGTCTGGGTCGCCGACCGCGACGGCGTCGTGCGCGTCGCCATCTGCACCGACTTCGAGGAGCCCGTCCGCGTGAAATACCGCCGCGATGCCAAGGCCGAGTGGCGCACCATCGGCGAATTTTCCAAGGAGACCGCCGTCATCTTCGACGAAGCCGCGCCCATCGAGCGTCACTGGCGCCCCGCCGTCTTCGCGAAGGACAACCGCACCCTTTTCGTGAAGTCCTACCTGGAGCACGACAAGTCCGCGATCCGCACCCTCGACCCCGAGACCGGCGAGTGGGGCCCGGTGCTCTTCACGCACCCGCGCGTCGAGGCCGGCGACCGCCTCGCCAACTACGTCCTCCGCCGCGGCGGCCTCATCAACCGCGCCGCCACCGACGGCCTGATCTTCAACCCCCCCGGCGACCTCGCCGGCATCGCCTACGACGACGAATACCCCGAGGTGAAATGGCTCGACCCACAGATGGCGAAACTCGCCCGCGACCTCGACGCCGCGCTCCCCGGCACGCGCAACACCATCGCCAGCGCCACGAGCGACGGCTCGCTCATGATCGTGCGGGCGGCGAGCGACCGCGACCCGGGGACGTTTTACCTCTACGACGCCGCGCAGCAGGCCCTCAGCGTCGTCGGGAAAACCCGGGCCAATATCGACCCGCAGCAGATGAGCGCCATGCGCCCGATTCGGTTTAAGGCGCGCGACGGCCTCGAGATCCCCGCCTACCTCACGTTGCCCGTCGGCCTCCCGGAAAAAAATCTCCCGATGCTCGTCGTGCCGCACGGCGGACCGTTCGGCCCGCGCGACTCGTGGGGCTTCGTCGGCGACGTGCAGTTTTTCGCGAGCCGCGGCTACGCCGTCCTTCAGGTCAACTATCGCGGCAGCGGCGGCTACGGCCTCGAGTTTCAGCTCGGCGGCTACAAACAATGGGGCCGCAAGATGCAGGACGATCTCACCGACGGAGTGAAATACTGCATCGCCGAGGGCTACGCCGACGCGAATCGCGTGGGCATCTACGGCGCGAGCTACGGCGGCTACGCCGTGCTCGCCGGCCTCACGCTCACGCCGGAAATCTACTGCTGCGGGATCGACTACATCGGCGTGGCCGACCTCGAGGAACGCGCCGGCCCGCGCACGCGCATCCCGTTGCGCATCCTCCGCGAAAACCGCGCCATCCGCGACCTCGATCCCGTGAAGGAAGCCGACATCGTGCGCGCCACGAACCCGGTGGCGCACGTCGAGGCGATGCGCGCGCCGCTTTTCGCCGCCTACGGCAAAAACGATCCGCGCGTGCGGTTCGCCCAGTGGCAGGTGCTCGAATCGCGCCTCAAGCAATACGGCAAGACCTACGAGGCGATGATCGTGGAGAACGAGGGCCACGGTTTCCGGAAAATCGAAAACCGCACCGAACTCTACCGCCGCATCGAGGCGTTTCTCGCGAAATACATGAACGTCCCCGAGGGCAAAGTGAAGGTCGGCCCGGTGACGCCCGTGCCGGAAAAAGCGAAAAGCGACTGAGGCCTCCCCTGGCGCACGCCTCACCACCATGACGCCCCCTCCCCCACCCCGCCGCCTCCTCGCCGTGGCGCTCGCGTTCGCCGGCGCGTTGCTCGCACCCGCGGCCGACGCCCCGCCGCTCCCGCCCGCGCGCCTCGCCCCCGCCGATTTCTACGGGCTGCCCAACCTCCGCGCCCCCAAGCTTTCCCCCGACGGGAAGAAAATCGCGTTTCTCTTCCCCCACGAAAAGCACCTCGCCCTCGGCCTCTTTGATCGCGCCACGAAGGAGTCGCGCCTCGTGTTGCGCGGCGAGGACGAGAGCCTCCTCTCGTTTTTTTGGAAGGGCGACGACCGCCTCGTGTTTCAGGCGGATGTCGCGGGCAACGAGTCGATGTTCATCGGCGTGACCGATCTCACGGGGAAAAACGTGCGGCGGATCGCCGAGTCACAGCGGCTCGACGACAATCTCACCGGCGTCTCCGCCGTCCTGCTCAACCCGCTCGCCGCCGATCCCGCGCGCATCGCCGTGCTCGGGCTCTTCATCGAGAACGCGGAAAACGCCGTCTTCCTCAACGGCGCCGTGACCGTCGCGCGCGTCAACGTGCGCAACCTCGCGCGTTCCCCCGTGCTCGAGTTGCGCGACTCGGATCGCGTGGCCCCGCTCGGCGGCGGCATCGCGTTGCTCGTGGACAACGCCGGCGCGCTGCGCCTGCGCGGCCGGATCGAGGGCCGCGACCTCGTCTGGGAACACCGCGCCGACGACGGCCGCGAGTTCAAGCCGATCGCGCGCCACGCGTTTCACGGCTACGCGGAGACGTGGCAGCCGCTCTTTTTCGGCGCGGACAACGCCACGCTCTACCTCGTCTCCCGCGAGGAGCATGATCGCGGCGCGCTCTACACCTTCGACACCCGCACGCTCCAGCGCAGCGCGGCGCTCTTCGTGCCGCCCGCCGGCGAAATCGGCGACCCGCTCGCACGCGACACCGCCGGCGCGGTCCTCATGGCGCCCGAGGGCGACCGCGTGCTGGGCGTCGCCTACACGACCGATCGGCTGCGCTACCACTGGTTCGATGAGAAGCGGGAGGCGTTGCAGCAAAAACTCGAGGGCACGTTCAAGGGCTGCGAGGTGCGCATCACGAGCGCGGGCGACAAGGAAAACGTCCTGCTCGTGCACGTGACCTACGACCGCGAGCCCGGCACCTACTACGTGC
>JBEANZ010000689.1:0-3553 GCA_041165185.1 Verrucomicrobiota bacterium
TTGGCGGTCTTCAGCCAACCGGAATCGCGCAGCCACGCCTCGCAGCGTTTCGTCCACGTCGACGCCTCGCCGAGGCCGGGGCGCATCCCGAAACCGTGCGGGCCTTTCGGGAACACGTGCAGCTCCGCCGCGACGCCTGCGCGCGTGAGCGCCGTGTAGAACTGCAGGCTGTTTTCCACCGCGACGGTTTTGTCCTCCTGCGTGTGGACGAGAAAGGTCGGCGGCGTGTGCTTCGTCACGCGCAGCTCGAGCGACATTTTTTCCTCGAGTTCCGCCGTCGGCGTCGCGCCGAGCAGCGCCTTGCGCGAGCCGGCGTGCGCGTGCGGCGGCTTCATCGCGATGACTGGATAGAGCAACACCGCGAAATCCGGACGCGCGCTCACCTTGTCCAGCTCTGCGCCGGTGCGGCCGTCGGCGTCGTCGAAGAGCGTCGCGGCGCTCGCGGCGAGGTGCCCGCCCGCCGAGGCGCCGAGCACGCCGACGCGCGCGGGATCGATGCCGAGTTCCTTCGCGCCGGCGCGCACGTAACGGATCGCGCGGAGCACGTCGCGCAGCGGCGCGGGGTGGCCGTATTCGACCATGCGGTAGTGGAGCACGTAGGCGGAGACGCCGAGGGTGTTGAGCCATTGCGCGACGAGGGAGCCCTCGTTCTCGACGGAGAGCCGCATGTAGCCGCCGCCGGGGCAGATGATCACGGCGGCGCCGGTGGCGGTCGCGGCGGGCGCGGGGAAGAGCGTGAGCGTGGGTTTGTGGACGCCGGAGACGCGGCCGGTTTCAACTTTCTCCGGCGCCCAATCCGCGCGCAGTCCGGGCACGCCTTCGGGCCAGATCTCGACGACGGCGGGCTGCGCGGCGGCGCGCAACGCCGAGGCGAAGGCGAGTCCGGCGGCGACGGAGGAAACGGTGCGAAGGGTGCGGCGGGATTTTTTCATGGGGAAAAAGGAGCGAACTCAATTCGCGGCGGGCAGCCAGCCGTTAAACCGCAGCCACGACTCGCAGTGGCGCGGCCACTCGGCCGTCGGCCCGAGCTTCGGGTCCATGCCCGAGCCGTGCGGCCCGCGCGGATAAAGATGCATCTCGATCGGGGCTTTCGCGCGGCGCATCGCGGCGAAAAACAGCAGGCTGTTTTCGACGGGCACCACGGTGTCCTCCGTCGAGTGGACGAGAAAGGTCGGCGGCGTTTCCTTGGTCACCTGCTCGTCGACGGAGAGGCGGTGTTTCAACTCGTCCGTGGGCTTCTCGCCGAGCAGCGCGCGCCGCGACGCGCCGTGGCCGAACGGTTCCTGCATCGTCACGACCGGAAAAATCAGCACGAGGAAATCCGGCCGGCCGCTGACGGCGTCGAGCGGCGCGCCGGTCTTTCCCTCGGGCGCGGCGAAGAGCGTGCCCGCGCTCGCCGTGAGGTGGCCGCCCGCCGAACCGCCGAGCATTCCGATGCGCTCGGGCCGCACGCCGAACTCCGCCGCGCGCGACCGCACGAGCCGCACGGCGCGCAACGCGTCCTGCAGCGGCGCGGGATGGCCGTAGTCCGCGTGGCGGTATTTGAGCATGAACACGGTCACGCCGAGGCGATTGAGCCACCGCACGATCTCGCCGCCGTTGAGGCCGGCGGCGACGCGCACGTAGCCCCCGCCCGGCGCGTAGAGGATCGCGGTGCCGTTGGGCGCGGCGGGCGCGAAGACGGTGAGCGTGGGGTAGTGGATGCCCGAGTAGCGCCCCGCGCCGTCGTCCTTTTCGGGCCCGGCGTCGGCCTTCAAGCCGGGCACGCCCTCGGGCCAGAGTGGAATCACGACGGGCTCAGCCGCGTTGCTGACGAGTGCGCAAACGACGAAGAGGGAGGGGAGGAGAAGGCGCATGGAAAAACGAAAGGGAAAATCAGCCGCAGTCACACTGGGCCACAGAAGGCTCAGAAGGCGCAAAAACGAACCGGTTCGATTTTGCGCCTTCTGCGCTTTTTGTGGCCGAGCCCGTGCGACCTATCAAACGCGGTTGGTTTGTCGTAGGGCCGGCGCTTGCCGCCGCGCCGTCACGAGGCGCACGTGTCAGCCGCGACGGCACGCCGGCAAGCGGCGGCCCTACGGCCGAGAGGCTCTTCGTAAACGGCATCACTCCCGCGCCCACGGGAATTTCACCGTCGGCGCCTCGGCGTAGCGGCGCATCGTCAGCTCGAGTTTCGCGCCCGCGCCCGGCGCGAGCCGCACCGTGAAATCGCGCGCCCCTACGCGCTGCGTTTTTCCGTTCACGGCCACCGCCTCGATGCGGTGCTCGCCATACGCGCCGCCTTGCACGACGACCGTGCGGGCGGCGCTCGCGCTGAGATTCACGAGCGTCACGACGGTGCGCGTGTCACCCATTTCCGAGACGAGCGCGCCGACGTCCTCCGGCACGCCCGCGCGCCGCCGCTCCGGATCGAAGTAGCGGAGGCGCGCGCTCATCAGCTCCCCCGCTCGGCCCGGCGGCAGCGCGCCCCACATCAGTTGTTGCAGCGCGTCCACGGCGGCGGGGTTGAAATTCATCATGTTGTCCGCGAGCCGCCGCTCGGGCGGCCGCGTATCGGCGCGGAAACCCGCCGCGCGTTTCGCCATCGTCGCGAGATCGCGGCGCAGCGCCTCCTCGGGGAACTCCGCGTTTTTTCCCTCGAGAAACGCGATCCACGGATTGTCCCGCACGCGCGCGCGGTCGTCGGCGCGTTGCGACCAATACCACACCTCCGTCGCGCCAACGCTCCACGGCGTGCGCTGCCAGCCATACCAGCCCTGCGCGCCGTGCATCGTCGGGTATTCCTTGCCGCCGTCGGCGGTGGTGCGTGCGTGCGCATTGACGGCGTCTGCCATCGTGCGCCACGCGTCGACGTATTTTTGATCGCCGGTCACGAGGAGCGCGTTGCCAAAGCCGATCGTCGCGCGGGGGATGCGGTTGCGATTTTCGCGGCGACCGTTGACGGGATTCACCGGACTGAAACCCCAGCCATACGCGCCGCCCCACCACGGCTCGCCGGCGCTGCCGACCTTCCCGTCGAGCGCGACGTGGCTCGGGATTACGCCGCCGTTGGCCTTCATGCGCGCGAGCCACGCGTCCATGTAGTCCACGATCCAGCGTTTGTATTTCGCCTCGTGCGCGAGGAGGTAGGCGTTGGTCGGGAGCGTGGTCGCGACGAGGTTGATGAAGTGATCGCCGATGACGTCGGTGTATTCCTCGTAGTGTTTGAGAAACTGCTCGTAGGTGCTCTCGCCGTGGCCCGCGATGAACTGCGACACGTCAAACGGATCGCCGACCCAGTCGAGCGCGGTGGCCTTGCGGAGCATCGGGCCCTTCGCGCCGTTCTGCATCGAGCGGATGAGTTTCAGTTTCGGATCGTAGTTCGGCGCGGCGGGATCCTCGGCCATGTAGAGGCCGGCCCAGCGGCGCGCGCGCGTCTGGTAAACGGGCAGGTCCGGCGCGGCGAGGCCGAGGAGGTTGAACGTCCGCAGCCCTTCGCCGAGGTGCATCCAGTCGGCCTGCGCGGAAAATTCCTTCACATACATCCCGTCGCGGCCGGCGGGCACATCGATGG
>JBEANZ010000690.1:0-3256 GCA_041165185.1 Verrucomicrobiota bacterium
TGGATCGGGGAGGCGCCGCGAAATTTCGGCAGCAGCGAGGTGTGGAGGTTGAGCATCCCGAGGCGCGGCGTGGCGATGAAGTCGTCGCGCAGGATGTGGCCGTAGGCCATCACGAGCGCGACGTCCGGCGCGAGCGCGGCGAGTTGCGCGAGCACGGCGGCGTCGAGTTTCTCGGGCTGAAAGACCGGCAACGCGCGCGCGGTGGCCCACGCCTTGATCGCGTTGGGCTCGGTTTTCTGGCCGCGGCCGGCGGGCCGATCGGGCTGCGTAAACACGCCGACGATTTCCGCACACGCCGCGCCGTCGGCGGCGAGCCAGCGGAGCAGCGGCAACGCGATGGCGTCGGCGCCGAGGAAGACGAGGCGGAGCGGCGCGTGCATACGGGTCGGGATTTATCGCCGACGTGGCGGGCGTAAAGTGTCGGGCGTAGAGCCCGACCCACGGCGCGTCACTCCTCGAGCGACTCGCGGGCCTTCCACTTCGCGGCGGGCGCGGCGACGCGCTCCTCGCGCACGTCGTGATCGATACGCTCAGTGGCGGTGCGCTGCTCCTTGCCGACGAGATCGAAATAGACCGGGCAGCCGTTGAGGCCGAATTCCTCGACGAGGCCGGCCTCGAGGTAGCGGCGGTATTGCTCCGTGAGCTGCTCCTCGCGGTTGCAGAAAAGTTTGATCCGAAAGGGCCGGCGGCCGGTCTGCGTGGCGTAGTAAACCCGGAACCGCCGCCCGCCGATCGCGGCGGGCGGGTTGCGCTCGGCGAGGAAGGTGAGGCGCTGGTTCAACTTTCCGGTCGGCAGTTTCTTGTCGAGGGTGCGGTTGATCTGCACGGCGGCGTTGAGCATGCGGTCGACCTCGTAGCCGGTCATCGCGGAGGCGTAGATGAGCGGGGCGCCGGGCGTGAAGTAGAGTTTTTCGAAGAGCGCGTGCTCATATTTCTCGCGGTAGTCGCGCTCGTTTTTGTAGCGGCTCACGCCGTTGAGCTTTTGGGCAAACGCGTCGCGCACCATGTCCCACTTGTTGACGACGATCACGATGGGTTTTTTTTCCTTCACGGCCTCGCCGGCGATGGCCTTGTCCTGCTGCGTGACGCCCTCGAGCGCCTCGAGCACGAGGAACACGACGTCGGCGCGCTGGATGGCGTCGAGCGAGCGGAGGCGCGAAAAATATTCGACGGGCGAGGCGAGCTTTGTGGCGGCCTTGATGCCGGCGGTGTCGATGAGGCGAAACGGGTAGAGCTCGCCGTCGCGGCCCTTGAACGTGAACGGCAACTCCACCGAGTCGCGCGTCGTGCCGGGCGTGGGGCTGACGATGAGGCGGTCGCTTTGAAGGAGGCGGTTGCTGAGGGACGATTTGCCGACGTTGGGCCGGCCGATGAAACACACGCAGAGCGGATCGGCGGCGGTTTTTTCGGCGGCGGCCGCGGCGCTCGTGACGGCGGGCACGGGGCCGAGGGCGGCGAGGACGGCGTCGCGCAGTTCCGACTCGCCGCGGCCGTGCTCGGCGGAGACGCGGAGCGGCTCGCCGAGGCCGAGACCGTAGGCGCTGGCGAGGTCGATCTTGTTGTCGTCGAAGTCGGCCTTGTTGATCACGAGGCGGACGGCCTTGCGGCTCTTGCGGAGCATCGTCGCGATTTTTTCGTCGAGCGACGAGAGGCCGGAGAGGCCGTCGACGACGAAGAGGATGAGCGAGGCGGTCGCGATGGCGAAGTCGACCTGCGCCTCGCTGGCTTTCGTGAGGGCGGCGGGCGTGTCGATGCCCTTGTAGCCGATGCCGCCGGTGTCGAGGAGCGTGTAGGCGCCGTCCTCGATCTCGGCGGAGATCACGTCGCGCGTGACGCCCGGCTGATCGTGCACGATCGAGATGCGCTTGCGCGCGAGCCGGTTGAAGAGGCGGCTCTTGCCGACATTGGGACGGCCGACGATGGCGACGATGCGTTGCATGGCGGCAGTAGTGCGAAGGCCGAAGCGCGTAGCGAGTAGGAAAGCCGGCGGGGCGAACGGACGCGCCAACTCGTAGCCGCGAGCGTGAGCGAGTGGGTCGGCGGATTTACGCGAGGCGACGGATTTCCGCTCGCTCACGCTCGCAGCGACGATCACGGCCGCGCGCACAGCTACGTGCCGCGAAATCCTCGTGTCGTTGAGATCAGGATTTTTTCGCGGCCCTGGCCTTGCCCTTGTTGGCAGCGGGCGCTTCGGCGGGAGCTCGACCGGGCGCGGGCGGCGTCCACGCGGCGGGTTGAGGCGAAGCGACCGTGAGAGACGTGACGGGATCGCCGAGGCGCTGCATCTCGGCGGCGAGCACGGCGGACATCGTCGCGATGCGCGTGGCGTGCTCGGGGCGCGCGGAGAGATCGGTGCGCTCGTCGGGATCGGCGACGAGATCGAAGAGCTGCGTGCGGTCGACCTGCGGGTAGCGGATGAGTTTGAAGCGTTCGTCGCGCAGGGCGCGCTGGACTTTCTGGTAGGCGAACAGGAGCGACGTGCGCGCGGGCACGGCAGGATTGCGGAGCGTGGCGCTGAGGTCGAGGCCCTCACTCGTCTTCGGGCCGGGGACGCCGGCGAACGCGCCGAGCGTGGGCAACACGTCGTAGAGGAAACACATGGCGGCGGTGCGCTGGTTCGCGGCGAGGCCGGGGCCGGCGATGATGAGCGGGACGCGCAGCGAGTGCTCGTAGAGGTTTTGTTTGCCGATGAGGCCGTGGCTGCCGCGGGCGACGCCGGAATCGGCGGTGAAGACGACGATGGTGTTTTTCCCGGCGGGCGAAGCGTCGAGCGTGTCGAGCACGCGACCGATCAGCATATCGAGGTAGGAAACGTAGCGGTAGTAATCGGCGAGCATTTGGCGGACGTCGGCGGAGGTGCGCGGCCACGGGAGGAGTTTCTCGTCGCGGATGACCATCTCGCCGTTGTCGAACGGGTGCTGCGGGAGAAAGTTGGCGGGGAGCGGGATTTTCTCCGGGTCGTAGCGGACGGGGAAATCGTCGGGCACGATGTGCGGATCGTGCGGGCCGTCGAAGGCGAGATAGGCGAAGAAGGGCTTGGGGTGCGGCTCGCGGAGAAACGCGATGGTCTCGTCGGCGAAGGTTTCGCAGGCGTGTTTCGGGCTGATTTTCGTCGGGCCCATCTTGCCGCTTTCGAGGCTGCCAAGCGGGGCCTGCAGCGGGTTGGTCATGCCGCCGGTGAAAAGCGATTGCGCGCGCTGAAAACTCAGCGGGACCGAGGCCGGCGTGTTGTGCCACTTGCCGCTCATGAAGGTGG
>JBEANZ010000691.1:0-5649 GCA_041165185.1 Verrucomicrobiota bacterium
CCGCATCGCCACGCCGAGCACCACGAGCGCCACGAGCGAAGCCGCGACCAGCAACCACTGTCCCGTGGCCTGCGGCAGACCGAACCATTGCACGGCGTCGGGCATGTTCACAAACTCGCCCTGCCGCACGAGGTTCAGCCCCTGCCGCAGCGCGACCATCGTCGCGAGCGTCACGACGATCGACGGCAGCCGCAGCCCGGCGACGAGCGCGCCGTTGAACGCCCCGAGCACCGCGCCCAGCGCCGCCGCCACGGGCAATACGAGCACGAGCGGCCATCCGCGCGCCGCGAGCAGCCCTGCGCAGACGCTTACGACCGAAAAAATGGACCCCACGGAAATGTCGATTTGCCGGCAGATGATCACGAGCGCCATCCCGCACGCGACAACGAGCGTCGGCGCCTCGCGCGTGAGGAGCGAGAGCAACGGCTGCGGCTGGAAAAACGCCGGTGCAAACACCGCCATCGCGAGCAACACGACCGCCAGCGCGGCCACGACGGAAAGTTCGCGGAAGTAGCGGTTCATCGGGCGAAATCCCAAACGCCAAATCGCAAACGCCAAAGAAATTTGGTTTTTCGCCGTTTCCGACGGGTCGCGGCCGAGGATTGGGAGCCCCAAAGGGGCGAAAAGTTGAAAGCCCAGGGCAACGCCCTGAGAAACCTACCCCTCAAGAATCCAAGCCCTGAAGGGGCGAAACCGGACGCGGGTGTCGCCCCTTCAGGGCGAAGACATTTTCCAATCCTAATCCCAGGGCGCTGCCCTGGGCTATCAACTTTCGCCCCTTCGGGGCTTCGGAGCAGGCCGCCTTCGACCCACGGGAAACCGCGACGAATCTGAAGAACTCCCAACCGACTACCGGTGAGGTTTCGCCTTTCGCGGCAGCTGTTGGTGAGCGTGGGCATTGGAGTTTCTTTGGAGTTTGGACCTTTGGCGTTTGGGATTTCCCTCACGCCGCCGTCCCCAGCGCCGCCGCCATCACCGCGTGCGCGTCCGCGCCGCCCGGCAACATCGCGCGCAACTCGCCCCCGCGCATCACGCCGATGCGGTCGCTCATGCCGATCACTTCGGGGAGATCGCTCGAGATCAACAGCACCGCCAATCCCTCCCGCGCGAGTCGCCGCACGATCTTGTGAATTTCGCTCTTCGCGCCGACATCAACGCCCTGCGTCGGCTCGTCGAGAATCAGGAGTCTCGGTTTCGTCGCGAGCCAGCGGGCGAGGGAAACTTTTTGTTGGTTGCCGCCGGAGAGGCTGCCGCCGGGGGCGTCGGGGCCGGCGCATTTCACGGCGAGGTCGCGGACAAACTCGAGCGCGTGCGTGCGCTCCGCGCCGAGGCGCAGCCATGCGCCGCGGAAAATCCGCGCGTGGATCGCCATCGTCATGTTGTGCGCGATCGGCAGGTCGAGCACGACGCCGTGGCGGCGGCGATCTTCCGGCACGTAGGCGATACCGTGCCCGACGGCGGCTTGCGGCGTGCGCAGGTCGACGCGTTTTCCGTTCAGCAAAATCTCCCCGGCGTCGGCCGGCGTGAGGCCGAAGAGCACGCGCGCCAGCTCGGTGCGCCCCGCGCCGACGAGCCCGGCGAGGCCGACGATTTCACCGGCGCGCACGTCGAGCGTCACGTCGCGCACGCCCGATGCGGCGCAACCCACGCCACGCAACGCGAGCACGACCTCGCCCGGCACCGACTCGCTCGGCGGATAAATCTGCGCCACCTCCCGCCCGACCATCAGCCGGATGAGGCCGGCTTCGTCGATGGCGCTCACGGCGTGCGTGCCGACGCTCTCGCCGTCGCGCAGCACGGTCACGCGATCCGCGAGGCTGAAGATTTCCTCGAGCCGGTGCGAAATGTAGATGACGCCCACGCCGCTCGCGCGGAGGTCGCGCACGACGGCGAAGAGCAAATGCTGCTCCTTCTGCGTGAGCGAGGCGGTGGGCTCGTCCATGATCACGATGCGCGCGCCGGCGCCGAGCGCGCAGGCGATTTCGACGAGCTGCTGCTCGGGCATCGAGAGCTCGCGCACCTCGGCGTCGGGCGAAATCTCCGCGCCGATCCGCGCGAGCAGTTCGCCGGCG
Source organism: Verrucomicrobiota bacterium (assembly GCA_041165185.1). Lineage (GTDB taxonomy): Bacteria > Verrucomicrobiota > Verrucomicrobiia > Opitutales > Opitutaceae > JBEANZ01. The sequence goes on from JBEANZ010000691.1 coordinate 2,073, forward strand.
CAGGCGCGGCGCGCCGCCCAATCAACGCGCCCCATCGCCCGCGCGGCCTCGAGGCGCAGCGCGATGTTTTCCGCGACCGTCAAATCGGGAAACAGCGCCGGCTGCTGATAGATGCACGCGATGCCGAGCGCGCGCGCGCTGGTCGGCGTGAGTCCGGACACCGTCGCGCCAGCGACGATGATTTCGCCGCTGCTCGGCTCGTGCGCGCCGGTGATGGCCTTGATGAGCGTGCTCTTGCCGGCGCCGTTTTCGCCGAGCAGCGCGTGGACCTCGCCGGCGTGGAGATCGAAGTCCACGCCGCGCAACGCGCGCACGCCGCCGTAGTTTTTCACGAGGCGGCGAAGTTGGAGCAACGGGGCGGGAGGCATCGATGGGGGCCCGCGAAGATCGGGAGCGCCCGCGGCTCCGTCGAGGTTCAATTCTTCCGACAGTCTGGCAGGGGCGCGTCGCTTGGTGGACGGTTTGCCGGAGGGGCGGCTTTCCAGCCGCCCACGTTCGGCGGCTGGAAAGCCGCCGCTCCGGCACAAGCCTCGCCCGCGTCGCGCCGCCGAATTTTCCGCGACATCGCGCGGCGTGGCGTGCATCACTGCGGCTCCCATGCCCCTGCTGACCTCCCGTGTGTTGTGGCGTCCCGTTGTCACGCTGCTCGCGTTTTCCGTTGCCCCGCTGTTCGCGGCCGACGCGCCCGCCAACGCCCGCCACGAGCTCACGCTCCTCAAGTGGTCCGGCGCCGTGAACGTCCCTGATCCCGTCGCGTGCGCGGTCGATCCGCAGGGGCGCGTTTACGTGACGACGACCACCCGCCGCAAGGTCGGCGACCTCGACATCCGCGAGCACCCGATGTGGATCCCGGACGACGTGGGCCTCGCAAGCGTCGAGGAGAAGGCGGCGTTTCTGCGCCGCGAACTCGCGCCCGGCAAACTGCGCGCGCCGCGCGGCGGCCTCGCCGATCACAACGCCGACGGCTCCATCGATTGGAAGGATCTCACGTTTCACTCCGAGGTGATCTACCAACTGCGCGACACCGACGGCGACGGCGTCGCGGACAAGATGACGGTCTTCGCGGACGGGTTTAACACTGAGGTCACCGGCATCGCGGCGGGCGTGATGTATCACGACGGCTGGGTTTACGCGACGATCGCGCCGGACCTGTGGCGGTTCAAGGACACCAACGACGACGGCGTGGCGGACATCCGCGAGAAGGTCGTGAGCGGCTTCGGCGTCCATCTCGCCTACGCGGGCCACGACATGCACGGGCTGAGCGTCGGGCCGGACGGAAAAATTTATTGGAGCATCGGCGACAAGGGCGCGCACGTGGTCTCGCGCGAGGGCCGGACGTTTTCGTTTCCCAACGAGGGCTGCATCATGCGCGTGAATCCCGACGGCAGCGATTTCGAGATTTACGCGCGCGGCACGCGCAACGTCCAGGAGCCGGCGTTCAACGAAGTCGGCGACCTCATCGGCGTGGACAACGACGCCGACCAGCCGGGTGAGCGCGAGCGTTTCGTGTTTCTGCCGGAGACGAGCGACACGGGTTGGCGCTGCAATTTCCAATACATGAAGACCGACAGCCCGTGGATGCGCGAGGGCCTGTGGAAGCCGGCGTTCGCCGGGCAGGCGGCGTATTTGCTGCCGCCGATCCTGAGCTATTCGGACGGGCCGGCGGGCTTTCGCTTCGAGCCCGGCACGGCACTCAGCGACGGGCAACGCGGGATGTTTATCCTCAACGAATTTCCCTCGGGGAAAATGAAGGGATTCCGCGCGGTGCCCGACGGCGCGAGCTACAAAATGGCCGACGCGCGCATCCTCAACGAAGGCATCATGGGCATCGGCCTGAGCTGGCATCCCGACGGCTCGCTGATGATGGCCGACTGGATCGGCGGCTATCCGCTCGACGGCCTCGGGGCGCTCTGGCGCGTCGATGCGAAGGGCGCCGACGACAAGGCGCGCAAGGACACCGCGATGATTTTGGGCGCGGGTTTTGAAAAACGCGCCGACGCCGAACTCGTCGCGCAACTCTCGCACGGCGATCTGCGCGTGCGGCAGGGCGCGCAACTCGAGCTCGCGAAGCGCGGCAGAGCCGAGGCCTTCCTTGCCGCCGCAATGAACGAAAAAGGCAACGTCACCTCACTCGGCCGCCTCCACGCACTGTGGGGCTACGGGCAACTGCTGCGCCGCAGCGCGGCCGACGCGGCGGCGGTGCTGCCGCTCCTGCGCGACACCGATCCCGAGGTGCGCCGGCAGGTGGCGAAGATTTTCGGCGACGCCGCCGCGACCGGCGCGAAGGGACAAGGCCGCGCGCTCGTGCCGCTGCTCACGGATGTTTCGCCGCGCGTGCGGCTGCTCGCGGCGATCGCGCTCGGAAAATTTCGCGAACCGACGGCGGTCGAGCCGCTGCTCGCGATGGCGGAGCGGGACGGCGGCGACGGCGCGTTGCGGCAGGGCGTGGTCGCGGGGCTCGAAGGCTGCGCGCCCGTCGCGCGGTTCGCGGCGACGAAGGCGCATGCGTCCGTCGCGTTGCGGCTCGTGAGCGTGGTCGCGTTGCGCCGGCTCGCGGCGCCGGAGGTGGCGGCGTTTCTCGACGACGCGGACGCGCTCGTGGCCGCCGAGGCGGCGCGTGCAATCCACGACGACCTGAGCATCCCGGCGGCGCTGCCGGCGCTCGCGGCGGTGTTGCCGCGCGCGGGCCAGAACGAGGTAATCGCGCGCCGCGCGATCAACGCGGGGCTGCGCCTCGGCACGCCGGAGGCGGCGGCGCGGCTCGTGGTGTTTGCGCTCGATGGGGCGAGCCCGCGCGCGCTGCGTGCGGAGGCGCTCAACGCGCTGAAGGTGTGGAACACGCCGCCGCGCCTCGACCTCGTGGACGGACGCGCGCGGAAGTTTTCACCGCAGCCCATCGCGTCGGTGCTCGCACCGCAGCTCGACGCGCTGCTCGCGTTGACCGATCCCGGGCTGAAGACGCTCGGCATCGAAATCATGGTGGCGCACGCGTTGAAGGCCGGCGTCGCGCAGATCGCGGCCATCGTCGCGGATGGCGCGGCGTCGGGGACGCTGCGCGCGCAGGCGCTGCGGCTGATGGACGGCGAGGGGCGCGCGAGTGTGGAGTATGGCCGCGCGCTCGAGGCGGCGCTCGATGCGAAATCGCCCGCGCCGCTGCATCGCGCGGCGTTGGAGATGTTGACGGGCGAGCGCCTCGCGACCGAGGTGCGCGCCGTGCTCGCAAGTCGCAGCGTGCCGGAGAAACAGCACGCCATCGCGCGCCTCGCGCTCGCCGGCGCGCCCGCGACCGACGCTGTGCTCGCCGAACTCGCGGACCAGCTTGTCGCCGGCACGTGCGCAGCGGAGTTGCGGCTCGATGTGGCGGAGGCGTTGGGCGCGCGGGGCGCGGCGAGGCCGGCGCTCGCGGCGAAGTTGAAGACGTTTCTGGAGACGCCGGCGGCCAAGGCGCGCGGCGAACTCCTCGCCGGTGGGGATGTCGCGCGCGGTCGCGACCTCGTCGCGAACCACCTCGCGGCCAACTGCACCGCGTGCCACGCGGTGGAGGTGGCCGGCAGCGAGGTCGGCCCGAGCCTGCGCG
>JBEANZ010000692.1:0-2840 GCA_041165185.1 Verrucomicrobiota bacterium
CCCCGCCGCCCTATGCCTCGCGCTCGCCGCGCTAGCGTTATCTCCCGCCTCCGCCGCCGAGCTCCACCCCGCGCAGAAATTCTTCGCCGACTACTGCGTCAAATGCCACGGCACCGAAAAACAAAAAGCCGAGCGCCGCTTCGACGCGTTGCCCGCCGCCATCTCGCACGCGGATCACCTCACGGATTTTCAGGACATCATCGATCAGCTGAACCTCGGCGACATGCCGCCGCCCGAGGAGAAGCAGCCCCCGCCCGCCGAAGTCCGCGCGCTCGTCGCGCTCCTCACACAACAGGCCGCCGAGGGCCGCGCCCAGCTCGCCAGCACCGGCGGCCAGACCGTCCTCCGCCGCCTCAACCGCCGCGAATACCTCGCCACCGTCGGCGATCTCTTCGCGCTCAACATGGCGATGTTTGATCCCACGGGAAAATTTCCGCGCGACCAGACCGTCCACCACATGGACAACATCGGCGACGCGCTGAAGACCTCCTCCTACCTGCTCGCGCAATATGTCGAGGCCGCCGAGGCCGTCGTCGAGAAAGCCCTCGCGCAACCGCTGCCGCCCGCGCCGCGCACGTGGCGGTTCACGGACAATTTTCAGCAGCAACCCGAGCTGCGCCACTCGCACGGCAAGGTGCAGAATTTCCGCTACATGGTCCTCTACGAGGGCCTGCACTCCGAGCAGCACGAGGGCGCCTACGGCCCGTTGCTCGCGTTCACCGACGGCGTGCCGGCCGACGGCTGGTATGAAGTCCGCGCGCGCGCCGAGGCGAAGAACCGCAAGAATCCCTACGACGCGCGCGCCTTCGGCCACGATCCCGCCGCGCCCTTCCGCCTCGGCGTCGTGCCCGGCAACGCCCGCCTCGGCCCGCTGCACCACGAGCAGCCGCTGGAGCCCTCGCTCGGCGAGGTCACGCTGCCCGACGAAAAGATCGAGTGGCAGACCTTCCGCGTGTGGCTCGACCGCGGCTTCGCGCCGCGCTTCACGTTTCCCAACGGCCCGATGGGCGCGCGGCAAAACTGGAACCGCCTCCTCCGTCAATACAACAAGGACTTTCCCGCCGACGTGCGCGGCACCACCGGCATCGTGGAGGCGCGCGTCGTCGTGCAGCGTTTCGGCTTCGTGCCGCAGATTCGCATCCACGAGGTGGAAATCCGCGGCCCGCTCGACGCCACCGGTCCCACCGCGAGCGAACGCGCGATTTTCGGCGACAAGCCTTTCGCCGCCGAGCGCACGCGCGAAATTCTCACCGCGTTCGCGCGCCGCGCCTACCGCCGCCCCGCAACCACCGAGGAAGTGGATCGCCTCATGGCCGTCGTCACGAAACGCCGCGCCGAAGGCCGCACGCCGCACGAGGCCCTGCGCGACGGCCTCAAGGCCGCGCTCTGCTCCCCCGCCTTCCTCTACCTCGCCGATCTGGAAGAGAGTAGTGGCAGAGGCGTCCCGCCTCTGGGCTCGGCGGTCCCGTCCCCATCTCCCATCTCGAATCTCCCATCTCCGACCAACAGTCTCCCCTCTCCGCGCGAGCGCCGCCTGTCGGCGCACGCCCTCGCCACCCGCATCTCCTATTTTCTCTGGAGCACGACGCCCGACGCCGAGCTCACGCGTGCCGCCGACACCGGCGAGCTGTTGCAGAAAGAAAATCTCCTCGCGCAAACGCGCCGCCTCCTCGCGAGTCCGCGCGCCGACGCCTTCGTCGCCGGCTTCCTCGACAGTTGGCTAAATCTCCGCGTGCTCGGCGACATGCCGCCCGACCGCGGCGCGTTCACCCGCTACTACGCGCAAGGCCTCCAGCCCGCGATGAAGCGAGAGACGCAGCTCTTCACCCGCGATCTCCTCGACCGCAACGCCAGCATCGTGCGCTTCCTCGACGCCGACTACACCTTCGCCAACCGCCCGCTCGCGCGCCTCTACGGCGCGGAGGACGCCGTGCCCGCCGCGGCCGCGCATGAGTTCCGCCGCATCACGTTCGCCGATCCGCGCCGCGGCGGCCTGCTCGGCCAAGGCAGCGTGCTCACCGTGAGCGCCAACGGCGTCGAGACCTCGCCCGTCACGCGCGGCGTGTGGGTGCTCGAAAACATCCTCGGCACCCCGCCCGCCCCGCCGCCCGACAACGTCCCCGCCATCGACCCCGACGTGCGCGGCGCGAAGTCCATGCGCGAACTCCTCGCCAAGCACCGCGACAACCCCGCCTGCTACGAATGCCACCGAAAAATTGATCCCCTCGGCTTCGCGCTCGAGACCTTCGATCCCATCGGCGCCGCGCGCACCGCCTACGCGAAGAACGTCGCCATCGACACGAGCGGCGAACTCCCCAACGGCCAGCATTTCGCCGACATCGCCGGCCTCAAGCGCCTGCTCGTCGAGCGCAAGGCGCAGTTCGCGCGCATGCTCACCGAGCGCCTCCTCACCTACGCCTGCGGCCGCCGCATCGAGGCGATGGACCGCCCCGCCCTCGACGCGATCCTCGCCGCGACGAAGGCCAACGACTACCCCTTCCGCGACCTCATCGAGCAGATCGTGGTAAGTGAGACCTTTCGGCGGCGCTGAGTCAGCGGATCACAAACCAAGCCGACGGCGATTCTTTTCATACTCCATCTCAATCAGGATTCTAACCGATTCCGAACCTGCTACGTCGCCGGCTTCTTCAAGAATGTCGCCCAACCACTTCGTCGCAATGGCATCCACTTCGCTCGCGGACACTTGCTGGCCCGCATAACGAATCGATAGTTCTTGGGCGCCGGCCAATTCACGAAGAACCTGTGTCGCTAGAAAAACCTGAGCTTCAGGTAACGTTGCCGGCAGAGTTTCAAATCGAAGTTGATTGAAATCCGACTCG
>JBEANZ010000693.1:0-7781 GCA_041165185.1 Verrucomicrobiota bacterium
AAATCTGCGGCTCCCTGAATCTGCGGGAATCTTCTTCATGAAATTTGCGGGCTAAACCCGCCCGCTGCGCCGGTTTTTCCCCGAAATCACTGCGCAAAAAAACGTAAAATGGCCTCCGGGGGGTTCCCCTCAGCGGCCGGAGCTTTCTTTTCTCGTTCCGACCACTACGGTCCGCGCCATGTCGTCGTTTTCCGACACCCCGCTGGGCGATGAACTCCATCGCGAACTGCGCGCCCTCGCCCGCCCCGAGCAACTCCGCCACTTCCGCGATGGGGAAATCATCTTCTCCGCCGGCGACACCGGCGACGGTTTCTACCTCGTCGAGTCCGGCCTCGTGCAGATCACCACCGTCGTCGGCGACGGCGAATCCCGCGTGCTCGCGACCATCGCCGTCAGCGATTTCTTCGGCGAGATGGCCGTGCTCGACGACGCCCCGCGCTCCGCCACCGCGCGGGCCGAGGGCCCGACGGCCGCGTTTTTCTTCCACCGCGCCGAGCTCCTCCGCCTGCTCGAACGCAGCCCCCGCCTCGCCCTCGACATCGTGCGCGAATTCAGCGCGCGCATGCGCCGCATCAACCGCAAATACGAGGACGACGTCCTGCAGGCCGAACGCCTCGCCGCCGTCGGCCGCTTCGCGCAATCCATCGTCCACGATTTCAAGAACCCGCTCCAGGTGATCAGCTTTGCCGGCGAACTCGTCGGCGGCGAGCAGACCGCCCCCGCGCTGCGCGCCAAGGCCGGCCACCGCATCCGGCGCCAGGTCGACCGCATGAGCAACATGCTCACCGAGCTCATCGAGTTCACCAAGCCCGCCGGGCCCCGCCCGTTGCTCCAACGCGTGGACTTCGCCGCCTTCCTCGCGCCGCTCGCCGGGGAAATTCGCCAGGAGCTCGCGGACCGCTCCGTGCGTCTCGAACTGCCCGCCCCGCCGCCCGCCCTCGCCGTGCTCGCGCAGCCCCCGCGCCTGTCGCGCCTCCTCTACAACCTCGTCAACAACGCCGCCGACGCCCTCGGCGGCGGCGGCACGATCTTCCTGCGCTTCACGGCCGGCGCGCGCGAGCTGCGCATCGAGGTCGAGGACACCGGCCCCGGCATCGCGCCCGCGATCGCGGCCACGTTGTTCCAGCCGTTCGCCACGCACGGCAAGGCGCACGGCTCCGGCCTCGGCCTCTCCATCTGCAAGAAAATCGTCACCGACCAGGGCGGCCGCCTCTGGGTCGAGAGCCCGCCCGGCCGCGGCGCCACGTTCTGCTTCACGCTCCAACGCGCCGAGTGATCCGCCGCCCCGCGCGGTCGCCGACCCCGCCGCCCCCGCATGAACGCCGCCCGCCGTTTTTTCCCGCGTGCCCGCTCCTGCGCCGTCGCGCTCCTCGCCGCCGGCGCCGCGCTCCTCGCGCAGGAGGTCCAGAAGCACGGCCTCGTTTTTGAGGACTGGATCCGCACCACTTTTTTCGACGGCTACCGCCCCGCCAGCTACACGCAGCTCTGGGATATCCCCGCCGCCGCCAACAAGACCCACGGCGGCATCCCCGTGAATCCCAAGGCCATCAAATACGGCTCGCCCCTCGATTTCGGCGACGCCCTGCGCCAGGCCGCCATCGACGAGCCGTTCCTCCTCGTCGTCGGTTTCTGGCAGCAACAGGGCGACGAGAAACGCTTCGTCAACCTCGTCGCCCAACGCGTCGAACCCGCCACGTGGCGCCGCCTCTGGTTCCCCATCAAGCCCGCCGATCTCGAGCGCCTCGACGCCGTGATCAAGGACCGCTCGCTCACGCCGGATCAGGCCCGCGCCGCCGCGCAGAAAATCAAAAACGCCCCGCCCTTCACCAAGTCGATCATGCAGGTTAACCCGAAGATCGACGCCCACACGCAGCGGCGGCTCCAGTGCAGCCTGCGCTTCGAGGATTTCTTCAAGCACGTCGCGCCCGGCGCGGTGAAAGGCGTCCTCCCGCACCCGAAACTCTGGGACGTGGAATTCCCGCAACCCATCGCCTCCAAGACGCGCGAGTTCAAACGCGACGCGCCCGAGGAAAAAAAGCGGAAGTGACCCGTGGGTTTGGAAACCCACCCTCCGCCACCCGCCTTCGCCCTTGCGCGACCGCGCGCGCGCCGCACGCTCGCCGGCGAATGCGTTTCCGCCCCGCCCCCCGCGCATGATTCCCGCCGCTCCCGCGAAACCCCAGCTCGTGCGCGCGCTCGGCCGTTGGACGATGATCGCGCTCGTGCTCAACGGCATCGTCGGCAGCGGCATCTTCGCGCTCCCCGCCAACGTCACGCGCCTCCTCGGCGGCACGGCCTTGTGGGGCTACCTCGGCGCCGCGCTCGCGATGGCCGCGATCGTCGCGGTCGTGGCGGAGCTGAGCTCGCAGTTTCGCGAGGCGGGCGGGCCGTATCTCTACGCACGCACGGCGCTCGGGCGGTTCGCGGGCGTGCAGGCCGGGTGGTTCTTGTGGCTGATGCGGCTGACGGCGGCGGCCTCGGTGGCGGACGTGTTTGTGATTTACCTCGGGGAATTCTGGCCGGGTGCGACCGCGCCGCTCGTGCGCGCGGCGATCCTGACGACGCTCTTCGGCACGCTCGCCGCGATCAACTACCGCGGCGTGCGCGGCGGCGCGGTGATCTCGAATGTCGTGACCGTCGCGAAACTCGCCACGCTCGGGGTCTTCATCGCGGCGGGGCTATGGTGGCTCACGACGCGCGCCGGCCCGGCACCGACGGCGGCGGCGGTCGTAGCCGACGCGTCGATCCCGGCGGCGAAATGGATCGAGGCGCTGGTGCTGCTGGTGTTCGCGTATGGCGGGTTTGAGGCGGCGCTGATTCCCGGCGGTGAAATGAAAAACCCGCGCCGCGATCTGCCGCTCGCGCTGCTCAGCGGCCTCGCGACGGTCGCGGTGGGCTACGCGCTGATCCATTTTCTCGCGGCGGCGGCGTTGCCCGATCTCGCGGCGAGCAAACGCCCGCTCGCCGACGCCGCGCGCGTCTTCGCCGGCCCGGCGGGCGCGACCGTGATCGCGATCGGGGCGATGCTCTCCATTCTTGGCTGGCTCGCGGCGCAGTTGTTGAGCGCGCCGCGGCTCACGTTTGCGCTCGCGGAGCGCGGGGATTTCCCGGCGCCGTTTGCGCGCGTGCATCCGCGTTTCGCGACACCGCACGTCTCGATCGTCGTGTGGGCCGCCCTCGCGCTCGCCCTCGCGATCCAGGGCAACTTCGTCTGGAACGCCGTCCTCTCCGTCGCCGCGCGCCTCGTGATCTACGCGCTCTCGGGCGCGGCGCTGCTGGCGTTGCGCCGACGCGATCCCGCCGCCGACGCATGGCGCGCGCCGGCGGGAAATCTCCTCGCCTGGTTCGCGATTGCGTTTGGCGCGCTGCTCGTGTCGCGGATGGGCCGCGACCACGCGATCATCGTCGCGGGCGTGGGCCTCGCGGCGGCGGGGAACTGGCTCGCGGTGCGCGGGCGCGCGTAAAGCCGCGAACGTCGGGGCGCGCGCGCCCCTATTCCCGCGCGTGGATCACGCGAATCGTGGGCGGCCCCGAGCGACCGATCAGCTCGCGCAACGCGCTCCACGCCTTGCGCAGGCCGGCGTCGCGCACGCCGCCGGAAAACTTGTAGGCGCGCGCGAGCGTCTCCTCATGCCCACGATAGCGCGGCGGGAGAAGGAAACGCGTCTCGCCCGCCTCCGTCGTCACGCTCGAGAAAAACAGCCCGCGGCCGACCGCCAGCGTCCCCGCCGGCACAGGCGCGCTACGCCCGGCGAACACCAACCACGGCCGATAGAAAAACGTGAGCCCGCCGCCGCTGCGCTCGGCGAGCCGGCCCCAGGTCCGCACGGGCACGCCGGGCAATTCGCCGCCGGCGAACATCCGGTTGTCGTTCTCCGCCGGGGCGAACGTGTTTTTCGCGCCCGTGCAGAAATCCCACGAGAACACCGTGCCGAACACCATCAGCCGGAACGCCCACCCCGCCACCAGATACGCCACCACGATCACCACGACCGAGAGCAGCGCGCCGACCCACGGGTTGATCAGCGCGCTCGCGGTGAGCACGCCGAGCAGCGCGGTGCGCGCCGCCTTCAACCCCGCGTCGATCGCGCCCCACGGACTGAGGAGGATGAGCACGTTGATCGCGTGCGACGCCAGCCAGACGATCACGAACATCGCCACGCCAAACGGGATCGTGAGCACATCGAGCAGCCACGAGAGGTCCATCGCGCCGAGCGGCAGCGCCGCCAGCGCGCCCGGCCACACCGCCGCGCCGGCCGCCGCGGATTTTCCGCCCACGATCATCTTGGAGACCGTCGCCATCGTGAGCGGCACGACCGCCCCGGCGGCGACGAGGCCGGTGACCTTGCTCTCGACGGTCTCGAGCACGTCGAGCGGTTTCTTCATGCCCGGCGGCAACACGGCCCCGAACGCATCCTTCGCCGCGCACGCGCCGACGAGCAGCAGCGCCGGCAGCCAGAACGTGACCTGCGCATACCACGGAAGCGCGGCGCGCGCGGCGTCGTCCTTCGCGCTCATCCACTGGTAGGCGCCATACGCGCCGGTGCCGAGCAGCGGCGAAATCGCGATCCCCGTGACGGTCGAGATCGCCGTCGCGAGCGGCGCGGCGGGCGAGCGATCCTTCGCGGCCGCGCTCGCCGGCGCGGCCGGGGCGGCGCCCGCCGCCCACGCGAACGGCGCGGCGATCACCGCGATCGTGAACGAGAAGAAAACCAGCGGGGCGAGGCGCTTCATGGCGCGCGACCGTAGCCGCGACCGCCCGCATGGGAAGCCAAACGTGCGGCGCCGCCGACCGGCCGGCGCGCGAGTCTTGCCGGGTTCGTAGTTCCGGCTTCAGCCGGTTCCGGAAAGTTTCGGACCGACTGAAGCCGGGACGACAAGCGCGGACCCTCGCGCACGGGTTCGTTTGCCTCACGCCGCCCTCCCACCCGGCTTCCTCTGCGCGTTCGGACTGTCCTCCCCTCGCGCGGCTGGAAACGCGTCGGGGTAACGCCACCGTTACCGTTTCCCGCTTCGTCGCACCCCGGACTTGCACGAAACCAACCCTCCGCTATCCCCGTCCTCCGCCCCAACCATGTCCGCCCCCCCGGTCCCCGCCGCCACCCTCCGCGCCGAACGTCTTGCGCCGTTCGCGTTCGCGCTCATCGCGGCCGCGCCGATCGCCTACATGGCCCTGCAGGTCGCGCGCTACAGCCGCGACATCGCCTACTGGGACGACATCGAATGCGTGATCGGTTTCCTGCTGCGACTCGACGAGGGCAAGGGATTTTGGACCGACCTCGCGAACTTCTTCGCGGTGACCAACGAGCACCGCACCGTCACCAGCCGGCTGCTGTTCGCCACGAGCTACTGGCTCACGGGCACGGTCAACTTCCACGTCATCGGCGTGATCGGCAACCTGTTCATCTTGGGCTTTTGCGGCCTGTGCCTCTGGGCCGCCGGCACGCTCGCGCGCCGGGTGCGGCTCGGCGTGGTGCTGGCGTTCCTGTTTTTCCAGCTCGGGCATTTTGAAAACTTTCTCTGGTCCGGCGCCTCGATCGACCACTTTCAGGTCGTGCTGCTCGCGGGCGGGGCGCTGATCCTGGTCGCGCGAGACTCGCGGCGCGCGACGCTCGCGGGCGCGCTGCTCGCCGCGCTGGCGACGTTTACGCTCGTGCACGGCAGCCTCGCCTGGGTGGTCGGCGCGGCGCTGCTCGCGCACCGGCGGCGGTGGGGCTGGCTGGCGTGGTGGAGCGGCGCGGCGGCGGCGATGCTCGCGGTGTTTTTCTACGGGTTTCACTTCAACGAAGGGCACCGCATCGTGGCCGTCGACCTCGCGAGCCTCGGCCGCCGGGCGTGGTATTTTCTCTCGCTGCTCGGCACCCCGGTGGCCGTCGGCGCGGCGGGCGCGGCGCCCTGGCTCGGGCTCGGGCTGCTCGGGGCCTACGGGTATTTCGGTGTGCGGCGCGCCGCCGCCCGCGAACCGATCGCGGCGGCGCTCGCGGTGTTTGCCATCGGCTCGCTCGCCCTCGTCGCCTACGGCCGTGCCGAGGCCAACGGCGGCGTCGTCCACTCCCGCTACATGGTCCTCGCGGCGCTCGCGTGGGCGATGCTGTTGTTCCTGATCCTGGAAACGCTCGCCACCGCCGACCGCCCCTACCGCTGGCTCTGGCGCGCGCTGCCGGCGCTCGTCATTTTCAACGTCTCCGCCAACCGCGCCTACGCTCTCGCCGCCGAGGGCTCCGTCGAGATCCGCGACCGCGCCGCCACGCGCTTCAAGCAATACGGCCAGGACGGCAAGGGCATCTTCAACCTCCACCCCATCCCGGGCTTCGCGGAGTCCATCCTCCAGCGCGCCGACGCCCGCGGCATCTACCGGCTCCCGCGCTTCAGCCAGCTCCGCGAATTTGGGACCGCCCGCGAGAACGCCCGGATGATCACCTACCTCGACGAAAAACTCATCAACGACCGCGCCGTCACGCTCGGCGGTTGGGCGATGCTCCCGGACGTCGAATCCCGCCGCGGCCAGATCCACGTCGTCCTCGCGTCGCCCAGTTCCCACCTCGTGTTCAGCACCGTGACGCTCCAGCGCCCCGACGTCGCCAAGGTTTACAAGGAGCCCCGCTGGCGGCTCTGCGGTTTCCGTTTCCTCGCCAGCCGCGAACGCCTCCCCGCCGAACGCCTTCAGGTCGGCCTCATCGTCGTCCACGACGGCCGCGCCGAACGCCACATGACCGACCAGTGGATCGACCTCTCGGTCCCCGGCGAGCACGTCCCGGGCGTCGGGCCGCTTGCCAAGGAAGACTGATCTCGCCGAGCCTGCGGCGATGTTGACGAAGGCCGAGCTGCACCGCCTCCGCGCGCTGCGCGAAAAAAAACACCGCGAGGCCGCCGGCCGCTTCGTCGTCGAGGGCGCGAAGGTCGTCGGCGAACTGCTCGCGGCGGGTTTTCCCTTCGAGGCGCTCTACGCGACGCCCGCTTGGCTCGCGGAAAATCCCAAGGCCGCCGGCACCCTCGCGACGACCGAGGTGACGCCGGAGGAGATGGCCCGCGCCTCGCATTTCCCCACGCCGTCCGCCGTGCTGGCCGTCGGCAAAATCTCCCGCCCGCCCCTCGCGCCCGGCGCGCTCAATCACGGACTCACGCTCGCCCTCGACGGCGTGCAAGACGCCGGCAACGTCGGCACGCTCCTGCGGCTCGCGGACTGGTTCGCCGTTGCCCGCGTGCTGCTCTCGCCGGACTGCGCGGACCTCTTTCACCAGAAAACCATCAACGCCTCGATGGGCTCCTTCGCCCGCGTGCCCGCGCACACCGTCGACCTCGCCACCGCGCTCGCCGCGACGACCGCGCCCGTCCTCGGCTGCGCGCTCGCGGGCGAAACCGTCCACGCGCTCCCGGCGCTGCGCGACGCCGTGGTCGTGATCGGCAGCGAGGGCCGCGGGCTCTCGGCGGCGGTGCGGGCAACTGTGACCACGTTGGTTACCATTCCGAAATTCGGCGCGGCCGAGTCGCTCAATGCCGCCGCCGCCGCCGCCATCGTGCTCGACAACCTCCGCCGCGGGCAGCGCCCCGCGTAGGGCCGGCCCGGCCGGGGTGTTTTCCGTCAGCGTGGTAGGCCGCCCGCTGGCGGGCGCTCATCCGCCGGCGGCCGCGCACGCGCCAGCCCGCTGACTCCCGCACCACCGAGGCGCCACGCACCGCACTCGCGCGGACCCCGCCCGCCGCGTCACTTCTCCTTCGCGCCGCCGCTCTTCTTGCCTGCGCTCCCGCCGCCGCCGCCGAAGTGCAACAACGTGCCCGCG
>JBEANZ010000694.1:0-10245 GCA_041165185.1 Verrucomicrobiota bacterium
CTCCCCAACGGCGGCAATTACTCCACCACCAACGGCCACATGGCCGGCACCTTCGACGTCCCCTACACCGGCGGCGACCCGATCAAGCTTCTCACCGGCGGCGCCTACCTCAACTACCACAGCACCGCCTTCACCGGCGGCGAGACCCGTGGCCAGGTCCGCGCCTCCGACGAGGTCGCCGGCACCCGCGTTATCAACGTCGCCACCCGCGGCTTCGTCGGCACCGGCAATCAGGTCCTCATCCAAGGCGTTAGCGTCGCCGGCCTCGAGCCCGTCCGCATGATCATCAGCGCCAAAGGCCCCTCGCTCGCCGCGTTTGGCGTCACCGGCGCCCTCGCCGATCCCAGCCTCTCGCTCTACGATTCGGCCGGCCGCCTGATCGCCACCAATAACGACATCGGCACCGTCGTCGCCACCTCCGAGCTCGCCGCCATCCCCGGCGCGCCGACCAACACCCTCGAGTCCGCGCTCGTCCTCGTGCTGCCCCCGGGCAACTACACCGCGGTCGTCTCCGGCAACAACGGCGCCACGGGCGTCGCGCTCGTCGAAGCGCTCGACCTGCGCGTCCTCGGCGGCAACGCGATCGCCAACGGCGTCATCGCCTCCGCGACCCCGACCCGCGCCGGCGCCAAGGGCGTCGTCGAACTCTGCGCCGGCCTCCCGCTCGCCATCGCGACCACCGCCGCTCGCTAGGCGCCACGCCTCGCAAAGTCCTCCCGCTCTCAAACCGGCGCGTTTCGACGCGCCGGTTTTTTTTTGCGGCCGCTGACCGCGCTCGCAATTCACCCGCGGGCAAGCACGCGGACCACCCCAGGCCGCCGCCAGCCCACGGCGCACGCCGCCCCGCGTCAGGGCCATTCTCCCCGCGTTTTTCTTTTGCGGCCCCGGGTCGCACCCGAAACATCGCCCGCATGACGCTCACCCCGCTCGGCGATTCCGCGGTGGTCCTCGAAATCGGGGCGGCGCTCGACGAATCCGCGCTGCCGCTCGTCGCCCGCGTCACCGCCGCCCTGCGCCGCCACGCGCCCGCGGTCGTCGTCGAAATCGTGCCGGCGTTCGGCGGCGTCGCGGTGTTCTACGACCCCGCGCGCGTCGAGGATTTTCCCGCGTTTTGCGCCGCCCTCCGCACCCACGCCGCCGCCGCCCTTCGCCCAAACGCCGCCGACACCACTCCGTCAGAGGCTTTCCGCGCCATCGAGATTCCGGTGTGCTACGAGGGCGAGTTCGCCCCCGATCTGCCCGCGCTCGCCGCGCGCGCGGGCCTGCCGACCGCCGCGGTCGCCGGGCTGCACACGGGGGCGGAGTATCGCGTCCACGCCATCGGCTTCACGCCGGGCTTCGCGTATCTCGGCGGGCTCGCCCCGGCGCTCCACGCTCCCCGCCGCGCGACGCCGCGCACCGTCGTGCCCCCCGGGTCCGTCGCCATCGGCGGCGCGCTCACCGGCGTCTACCCGCTCGCGACGCCCGGCGGCTGGCACCTAATCGGGCGCACGCCGGAGAAAATGTTCGACGCCACCCGCGCCGAGCCCGCGCTCCTGCGCGCCGGTGACCGCGTGCGTTTCCGCACAATCTCCCTCGAGGAATTTCGCCAACGCGAAACCGAGAGCCACGCGCCGCCGAAACTATCCTCCGGCGAGACGCCCGGAAACGACGGCGCCGCGCTTGCCTCCCGCCCGAGCGTCGAAGTCCGCCGCGCCGGGATACTCACGACCGTGCAGGACCTCGGGCGACTCGCGCAGCGCTCGGCGGGCGTGCCGACGGGCGGCGCGATGGGCGCGTTTGCCCTGCGCGTGGCCAATCTCCTCGTCGGCAACGCGGAGAACGCCGCCGCCCTCGAGTTCACGCTGCGCGGACCGGAGCTGGTGTTTTCGCACGACGTGCTCGTCGCCGCGACCGGCGCGGACTTCGGCGCGCTACCGCAGTGGGCGCCGGTGCGCGTGCGCGCGGGCGAACCGTTGAGATTTTCCGCCGCCGCGCGCGGGTGTCGTGGCTACCTCGCGGTCGCGGGCGGACTCGCGGTGCCGCTCGCACTCGGCAGCGCGAGCACGCTGCTGCGCGCGGGGCTCGGCGGCGCGGAGGGGCGCGCGTTGCGCGACGGTGACCGACTCCCGCTCCACGCGACGTCGCGCACCCTCCACGGCCACTGGCGGCTCGACGAGCGGATGCTGCCCGCCTACTCGGCGGCGCCGACGCTGCGCGTGGTGCGTGGCGTGCAGGCGGAAGAGTTTGGCGGCGAGATTTTCTCGGACGCGTTTCGCGTCTCGCCGCAATCAGACCGGATGGGTGTGCGGCTCGCGGGCGCCACGCTGGTGCGGCGCACGCCGCGCGAACTCCCCTCGGCAGTGGTCGTGCCCGGCACGGTGCAGGTCCCGCCCGACGGCCAGCCGATCATCCTCGGCGCCGACGCGGGCACCCTCGGCGGTTACCCGCAGCTCGCGCATGTGATCGCGGTGGATTTGCCGCTCGTCGCGCAACTGCGACCGGGCGACACCGTGCGTTTCCGCGAGGTGGCGCTCGCCGAGGCGCATGCGCTCGCGCACACCCGCGAGCGCGCGCTTGGCCTGTTGCGCGAGGGCGTGGCGCAAAAATTCCGCTGAGCACCCATGCGCACCCTCGACCTCAACTGCGACCTCGGCGAAGGCGCCGGTCACGACGCCGAGATGATGCCGCTCATCACGTCCGCGAATCTCGCCTGCGGCGCGCACGCGGGCGATGCGGCGACGATGCGCGCGACCTTCGCGCTCGCAGTCGCGCATGATGTGCGCGTCGGCGCGCATCCCGGCTTCGCCGATCGCGCGAACTTCGGTCGCGTCGAGCAGCCGATCTCGCCCGAGGCGGCGGTGGCGCTCGTGCTGGCGCAGGTCGCGCGATGCGCGGAAATCGCGGGCGACAAGTTGCGGCACGTGAAACTGCACGGCGCGCTCTACAACCAAGTCTCACGCGACGCCGCGCTCGCGGCGGCGGTGGCGGACGCGCTCCACCGCGCGTGGCCGGAGCTCACGCTGTTCGCGCTCGCAGGTAGCGAGCTGCTGGGCGCGGCGCGGGCTCGGCGAATGCGCGTGGCAAGCGAGGTGTTCGCCGACCGCACCTATCAACGCGACGGCACGCTCACGCCACGCGCGCGGGCGGATGCGTTGATCCGCGACGAACGCGTGGCGGTCGCGCAGGTGTTGCGGATGGTGCGCGAGGGCGTCGTCCGCGCAACGGATGGCACCGATGTGCCGGTTGTCGCGGGAACGGTGTGCCTGCACGGCGACGGACCGGATCCGGTGGGATTCGCGCGGCGGCTGCGCGCGGAGCTGGCGGCGGCGGGGGTGGAGGTCCGGCCGATTGAGCCTCGCACTTTCGGCTGACGTCGCTGCCGCTACTTCCCGGGGAGCGCACGCGTCTCGCGTGCTGGTGCCGGCGTCCCGCCGGCACCTCTGGAAGTCCTCGGCGGGACGCCGAGGACAGCCTGCGAGACGCAGGCGCTCCCCGGGAATTTTCCGCACGACGCCGGCGCCAAAGCGCGAGCAAGCTCGCGGCCTACGGGACGCTCGTCACCGCGTCGCCGCGATCGCCATCAGGCACACGTCGTCTTCGAAGACGCTTTGGCCGGTGTAGGCTTCGACGTCGCGGACGAGTTGGGTGAGGAGTTCGTCGGTGGTCCGGCCGCGCGCGGTGGTGAGCACGGCGCGGAGGCGTTCGTCGCCGAAGATGTTTCCCGCCGGGTCCGCCGCTTCGAGGATACCGTCGGTGTAGCCGAGAAACATCGCACCGGGCTCGAACGCGCAGACGTGGTTCGTGTAGGCGAAGCCCGGCAGCAGCCCAGTCGCCGGCTCGGGATCGGCGGGGGCGAGGCGGAGGGGCGCGGCGGCGTCGGGCGGGAGCACGAAGGGCGGCGGGTGCCCGGCGTTGGCGTAGGCGAGCGTGCCGGCGGCGAGATCGATGAGGGCGAAAAACGCGGTCGCGAAAATCGGTTCGCCGGTCTGCGCGAGGATGGGTTCGAGGCTGCGGTTGATTTCGGCGAGCACATGCGCGGGGTCGGGCGAGTGGTCGCGCATTTCCTCGACGACACCGCGGATGAGGGCGGTGAGCAGGCCGGCGCGCACGCCGTGGCCCATCACATCGCAGATGAACACACCGCAGCGCTGCGGGGCGATTTGGAGGACGTCGAAAAAATCGCCGCCGAGCGTGGTGGCGGGAATGTAGCGGTGCGCGAAGCGAAGGGCGTCGCGGTTTTCTCCGCGGTGAAACGCGGGGTAGGCGTGCGGGAGAAACGCCTGCTGGATCTGGCGCGCCATGCGCACGTCGGACTCCATCTCGTCGGTGCGGCGCTGGAGCTCGGTCTCGGCGCGTTTGCGGCGCGTGATGTCCTGGCTGATGCCGACGAGGCCGGTGATGTGGCCGCGCAGATCGTGGAGGGGAACCTTGGTGGTGAGCGACCAGTGGAGGTGCTCGCCCTCGCCGTGATCGGATTTTTCCTGGCCGATGATCGCCTCGCCGCCGGCGAGGACCTGGCGATCGTCGGCGAGCGCCTGCTCGCCGCGCGGGCCGGGATAGAAATCGGCGGTGGTCTTGCCGGCGGCGTCTTCCTGCGCGGCGACGCCGAGGGCTTCGAGGTGGGCGCGGTTGTTGAGGATGTAGCGGGCGTCGGTGTCCTTGACGAAGATGCGGCTCGGCAGGTGGTCGATGATGGTGCGCAGGAGGGCGCGCTCGGCGTTGAGTTTGTCCTCGGCGTCCTTGCGCGCGGTGATGTCGCGCGTGAGGCCAAAGGTGCCGATGATGCGGCCGGCGGCGTCGCACCAGGGCATCTTGGTGACAAGGCCCCAGGACTTCGCGCCGTCGCGGCGCGTGATGCGATCGAGGCGGTTGATGATGGGGCGGCCGGTGCGGACGATCACCTGTTCCTCGAGGTAGGCGCGTTCGGCGTGCGCGGGGGAAAAGAATTCGTAGTCCGTCTTGCCCGCGCAGTCCGCCGGCGAGGCGGCGCCGATCCAGCGGGCGTGGGCGAGGTTGTTGCGGACGAAGCGGCTCTCACGATCCTTGAAGTAGACGCGGTCCGGGAGCGTCTCCATCAACACGTGGAGAATCGACGAATCGATCGCCGGGCCGGCGGCGGCGAGCGAAGAGGAATCGGGCGCGTCGCTCATCAGGGAGGGCAATCGGCCGAGGCGCGGCGCGAATCAGTTACTGAAGCGGAAGAGCGCGACGTCGCCGTCGGCAAAGACGTATTCCTTGCCCTCGAGGCGATACTTGCCGGCCTCGCGCGCGGCGGCGACGGAGCCGAGGCGCGTGAGGTCCGCGTAGGAAACGATCTCGGCCTTGATGAAGCCTTTTTCGAAATCGGTGTGGATGACGCCGGCGGCCTGCGGGGCCTTCCAGCCTTTCTTGATCGTCCAGGCGCGGACTTCTTTTTCGCCGGCAGTGAAGTAGGTCATCAGCCCGAGCAGCGCGTAGGTGCCCTTGATGAGGGAGGAGACGCCGGAATCGTCGACGCCGAGGTCCTTCAAAAACGCCTTCGCCTCATCGGCGGGGAGGTCGATGAGTTCGCTCTCGATTTTCGCGGAGATGGGGACGTAGGCGGCGTCGTGGTGCGTGCGGACAAACTCGGCGACCTTTTGGACGAACGGGTTCTGCTCGGCGGTGGCGAGGTCGTTTTCGGCGACGTTGCAGGCGAAGAGCACGGGCTTCGCGGTGAGGAGCTGGAAGAGTTTCATCAACGCGATCTCCTCGGGGGTGGCGGGGAGGGTGTTGGCGGTCTTGCCGGAGTTCAGGTGCGGCTCGAGTTTGTGGAGAAGCGCGAGCTCGGCGATGGCGTCCTTGTCGCCGGCCTTCGCGTTTTTCTGGGTCTTGATCGCGCGCTTGGAGACGGCCTCAAGATCGGCGAGGACGAGCTCGGTGGTGATGACCTCGATGTCGCGGATCGGATCGACGCCGCCCATCGTGTGGACGATGTCGTCGTCGACGAAGCAGCGGACGACCTGGACGATGGCGTCGACCTCGCGGATGGTGGCGAGAAACTGGTTGCCGAGGCCCTCGCCCTTGCTGGCGCCGGCGACGAGGCCGGCGATGTCGACGAACTCGATGGCGGCGGGGACGACGACGTTGGTCTTGGCGATTTTCTGGAGCACGTAGGCGCGGTCGTCGGGGACGACGACGACGCCGACATTCGGGTCGATCGTGCAGAACGGGTAATTGGCGGCCTCGGCCTTGCGGGAGCGGGTGAGGGCGTTGAAGAGGGTGGACTTGCCCACGTTGGGGAGTCCGACGATGCCGGCTTTGAGCATAGGAGGGCGAACCGTCGCGACCGGTGCGGGACCGGTCAACGGAAAAGGCCGCGCGATGGCGGCGCGGCGCCAACGCGGGCGCACCGCGCGCTTGCGGCGTGTGTGCCCGCGCCCACACTGCGCCGATCTTGGCGACGGATAAACCGGTCATCACCTACCTCTTCACCACGTTTCCCAAAAACACGGAGACGTTTCTTCAGCGCGAAATCGTCGCGATGCGCGCGCAGGGCGTGGAGCTGAAAATCCACTCGCTGTGGGGCGGCGGCGGCACGTTTCGCGGGCTGCCGGTGGCGCCGTTTAACAAGTGGAAACTGCTGCTGCTCTTCTGGCTGATCCCGGCGGAGTCCTGGCGGCGACCCGAGGTGTTGCGCGAACTGCTGCGCGGCCTGCGCGGCCGACGCGCGCCATCGTGGCAAAATTTTTGGGAAAACATGCTCGGAGCCGGCTTCGCGTGCCTGCAGCTCGGCGCCTACCGGCGGCGCCCCCCGACGTGGATCCACGCGGCGTGGGGCGGCGCGCCGGCGACGGCGGCCTGGTTGTTGTGGCGCGCGGGCGGCCACCGTTTCAGCGCGGCGGCGCACGCCTACGACATTTACGAGCACGGGGGCGACTGGTGGCTGCGGGAGAAACTCGAGCACGCGGCGTTTGTCCACACCTCGACGGAGATGGCGCGCGCGGCGCTCGTCGCGCGCGGACTCGCGGCGGAAAAAATCACGTGCATCCGCCGCGGGCTCGACCGGCTGCCGACGATGAAGGCGCTGCGCGCGCTGCGGACGCCGCTGCAGTTGGTGTGCGTCGCGCGGCTCGTGGAGAAGAAGGGCCTCGACCACCAGTTGCGGATCTACGCGGCGCTGCGCGCGGCGGGGGTCGCGTTTTCCGCGCGGATCGTGGGCGACGGGCCGTTGCGCGCGGAGCTGGAGAAACTCGCGGGGCACCTGGGCGTCGCAGCGGACGTGACCTTCACCGGGCATCTCCCGCAACACGAGGTGTGGAACCAACTAGCGCGGGCGGATGTGTTGTTGCACACGGGCGTCATCGCGCCGAGCGGTGATCGCGACGGACTGCCCAACGTGATCCCCGAGGCGATGTCGATCGGCGTGCTGGTCGTGACGTCGCCGGCGGCGGCGACGACGGAAGCGGTCGCGGACGGCGTGACCGGACTCGTGGCGCCGGCGGAAACGCCGGCGGCGTGGGTGGCGGCGCTCCGGCGGCTCGCGACGGAAGATGCGTTGTGCGAGACGCTGCGCGCGAACGGCCGCCGCTGGGTCGAGGAAAACTACGACGCGCACAAGAACGCCGCGCGCCTCCACGCGCTCATGCGGCACGCGATGGCGGAGCCACGGGCGCCATGATTTTCTTCGACGTGACGAAGGCCGGCGCCGCCGGGCACCGCTCGGGACTCATGCGGGTGAGCGCGCGCCTCGCGGCCAACCTCGGCGCCGCCGCAACGGAGGTGCGATGGGAGCGCGGCTGGCGCGAGGCGGCGACCGGACGACCGTCGACGATGACCGGGGCGGACTGGCTGTTGACCGGCGAGCTGTTTTCCGAGGAGGAGCGGCCGGGGTTTGCAGAATTCGTGGCGACACGGCGCTGCCGCCTCGCGGCGATTTTCCACGATGCGATTCCGCTCAAGCACCCGCACATCACGTGGCCGCGTAGCGTCGCCCGACACCCGGCCTACATGAAACAACTCGCGCGCTTCGACCGCGTGTGGGCCGTCTCGCACGCGAGCCGCGAGGAGCTGATCGGGTTTTGGCGGTGGCAGGGGGTGGAGCAACTTCCGCCGGTGGAGGTGCTGGCGAACGGCGCGGATTTTGACGGCGAGCCGCGCGGTGCGGCGCGAGCAACGCCGACCGGCGCGGCGCCGCGACTACTGTGCGTGGGCATCCTCGAGCCGCGCAAGAACCAGGCGTTCCTCCTCGACGTGTGCGAAGACCTCTGGCGCGACGGCGTGCGCTTCGAGCTGCATCTGGTCGGCCGCGTGAACCCGCACTTCGGCGCGCCACTGGTCGCGCGCATCAAGGCGCTGCGGAAAAAATATCCCGCGCTCCGTTTCCACGCCGCGGCCGACGACGCCGCCGTCGCGCAACTCTACGCGACGGCGCGCGCAAGCGTCTTTCCGACGATCGCGGAGGGCTGCGGGCTGCCGCTGTTGGAGTCGCTGTTGCGCGGTGTCCCCTGCGTGTGCAGCGAATTGCCCGTGCTGCGCGAGAACGCCGACGGCGGCGGCTGCCTACCGGTCGCGCTCCACGACCGCGCCGCATGGCGCGAGGCGCTGCGGCGGCTGCTCGTCGACGACGCGTGGCACGCGCGCCTCACCGGCGAGGCGACGACGCGCCCGCTGCCGACGTGGGGCGAGGCGGCGGAGACGCTACGCGCCGCCCTGACCTGATTTTTCGCGCGCGATTTTCGCGCGCAGGTAAGCCGAGTCGATCTGGTCCTTCTCGCGCCAGGTTTTCTTCGTATCGAGCAGGAGCTCCGCATCCGCATAGGGAATCAAAACGCCTTCGCGTTCCCGCATCGTCACCCGTTGCTGCGCTGCCTCGTAGTCCACACCGCAGGCATCTGGCATCAGGTCTACCGTGATGTCGTCGTTGACCCGGATCGTTCCGATGGCGGCCATGTCTTCGGACTCATCGATCTCGAGAATCGCCTGCTGCGGAAGGCGGGAGAGAACCTCGCGGATTTTCAGTTGGTTGGCGCGGGATGTTTCGTAGAGCAGATCGATATCCTCGGTGAACCTCGGCATTCCGTGCTCCATCATCGCCATCCCTCCGATGATGATGTATTTTGCGCCGCGCTGGTTGAGTTCGCGGCACATGTCGGTCAAATCGCGGAGCGTTGGGTCACGTGGTTCCGGCTGGTTGGGATCGGACATAAGGCACCCAGGTTCCGTCGGGCCGAAGCAACTCGACCTTCGCCTGGCGTCGACGACGGAAATGGCGTCCGAGGCGCTGGATTTCGGCGAAGCGCTCCTCGATGGTCTTTACGCGTTTGCCAACCACGCGCATCGGCAATTCCGGCGGTTCAACGGGGAAAGGCATGGCGGGGACGCTAGAGTTTTTTCAGCGCATACGCCAGCGCCTCGGCGATTTTCTCGAGCTGCTCGTCGGTGTGCATCGCCGAAATGGCCGTGCGGATGAGGTCCTTGCCGGCGGGGACGGCGGGCGAGATCGACATCACGGTGAAGACGCCGCGCTCAAGCAGCGCCTTCCAGAACAGGTAAACGCGCTCCTTCGATCCGAGCACGATCGGGACGGCGGGGGTCTCGCTGTCCCAAATGTCGAGGCCGAGCTGCTTGAGCATCACCTTGTATTTTTTCGTGTTGGCCCAGAGGCGCTCGAGGTGCTGCGGCTCCTGTTGCATCACGTCGAGGGCGGCCATCGCGGCGGCGGCCTGCGCGGGGCTGAGGGCGGCGGAGAACGTGGTCTGCTTCGAATGCGAGCGGAGATAGTCGATGGTCTCGCGCGAAGCGGCGACGAAGCCGCCGATGCTGGCGAGCGATTTCGACATGCTGCCGCAGAGGACGTCGACCTTGTCGTTGAGGCCGAAGCTGTCGACGGTGCCGCGCCCCTGGCGGCCGAGGACGCCGAAGCCGTGGGCGTCGTCGAGCACGGTGAAGAGGCCGTGCTCCTCCGCGATCTCGGCGAGCTCGGGCAGGCGCGCGATGTGGCCCTCCATCGAGTAAACGCCCTCGACAACGAGCATTTTGGGCGCGTCGGAATTCGCGGCGGCGACGACCTCGCGAAGATCGTCGGGGCTGTTATGGGAGAAGCGCTCGACGGTCGCCATCGAGAGGCGGATGCCGTCCCAGAGGCAGGAGTGGATGTTCTTGTCGGCGAAAATGACGTCGCCCTTCTGGGCGAACGTCGCGACGCCCGACATGCAGGAGAGGTAGCCGGCGGCGTGGACGTGGCAGGCCTCGCGCCCGAGAAACGCCGCGAGCTTCGCCTCGAGGTCGAGGTGGAACGTGCGC
>JBEANZ010000695.1:0-3821 GCA_041165185.1 Verrucomicrobiota bacterium
CGCGAAGCGGCCGAAGCCCGTCACGCATGAGGATCTTTTCCGTCTGCATGGCTTGCTCGCCTCCGATGTCATGGATCAGGGCGAGGCCGGCCGCTACCGCTCCATCGCCGTGCGCGTGGGCAAGCATTTGCCGCCCGCGCCCGACATGGTGTCGGGTCTCATGCGCGAGCTGCTCGCGTGGTGGAACGGCCCGAGCGCCGAGTGGTCGCCCGTGCTCACCTCCGCGATCCTGCACTACCAGTTCGAGGAGATTCACCCTTTTGCGGACGGCAACGGTCGCGCCGGTCGGATGCTCGCGCTCTGGGAACTCTACCGCCGCGGCTTCGACACGCATCACGTCTTTTCCATCGACGAGTTCTTCTGGGAGGATCGCGCGCGCTACTACGCGAGCCTCGCCGCGGTGCCGAAAGCCGGCGGCGATCTCACCGCGTGGCTCGAATACACCACGGAGGGCGTGCGCGTGACGCTGGAGCGCGTGTGGCTCCGCGTGCAGCAACTCGCCGCCAAGTCCGGCGGCAAGAAAACCGTGCTGCGCCCAAAACAGGAACAGTTGCTCCACCTCCTGCGCGAACGCCACGGCCTCGCCCCCGGCGAAATCTGGGCCGCGCTCGACGTCACCAAACAGGGCGCCGCCCACATCCTCGCGCCGCTGCTGAAATCCAAACTCGTCAAACGCATCGGCACCCGGAAGACGGGACGCTACGTGCTGGCGTGAGCGGCGCAGCACACCGCGCGACCGCCCAAGGCTGAATCAGTGGAGATAAGCCAACAGGCAGTCGTCGAGCACGCGGAGTTTTTCGGCAGAGAGTCGACCGAGTTCACCACGCAAGCGGCCTTTGCGCACCTGGCGGATGCCCGGGATGATCGCGAAGCTCGGCTTCCCGGCGAACATGCCGACCTCCAGCCGCAGTGGCCAGATTTCCGGCGCGACACTCGAGGTCGGCACCACCACGACGGTTTGGAGCACGGGGTTGTGGGCGTCGCCGGAAACGACGACGGCCGGGCGAATCTTGCCCATCTCGGGCGGCGATGCGTCGCTCAGGTCAACCCAGACTACCGTGCCGCGCCTCATCGTTTTCTCGGTTTGGCGGGCTCGCTCAACGGGGCGGATTCCCAAATCTCCATCGCCGCGCGCTCCGCGGGGTTATCCCTGAGAAACGCCTCGTAGGCGTGGGCCGATTCGTGGAGTCGGCGGGCGCGGTGCGCTTTTTCGATGAGGCTACGGACGTAGGCGGAAATGCTCTCCTCGGGCTGTTTGAGCGCCGCGGCTTTTCTCACGAGCTCATGTTCTAGTTTTACGGTAGTCGCTGGCATACCAAAAAGGTGGAACTCAAGAATGAGCTGTCAACGCCGCTCCCCGGCCGCGCCCGCTTACGGCAGATCCGTCGAGCCCATCAGGAACCGGTCGCACTCGCGGGCGGCGCCGCGGCCTTCGTTGATGGCCCAGACGACCAGGCTCTGGCCGCGGCGGCAGTCGCCGGCGGCGAAGATGCGCGGGTGGTTCGTCGTGTATTTTTCGTGCTCGGCCTTGATGTTCGAGCGCGGGTCGGTCTCGAGCTTCAGGTCCTTCAGGATCGCTTGTTCCGGCCCGAGGAAGCCGAGTGCGAGTAGCACAAGTTGGGCGGGGATCGTCTTTTCGGAGCCGGCGACTTTCTGCGGGATGAACTGACCCTTGTCGTTCTTGCCCCACTTGATTTCGACGGTGACGAGCGACTGCACGTTGCCAGCGGCGTCGCCGATGAACTTTTTCACGGTCGTGAGATACACGCGCGGGTCGGCGCCGAATTTCGCGGCCGCTTCCTCCTGGCCGTAGTCCATCTTGTAGGTCTTCGGCCACTCGGGCCACGGGTTGTCGGCGGCGCGGTCGAGCGGAGGCTTTGGGAGAATCTCGATCTGCGTGATGCTCTTGCAGCCGTGGCGCATCGAGGTGCCGACGCAGTCCGTGCCGGTGTCGCCGCCGCCGATGACGACGACGTGCTTGTCCTTCGCGTGGATGGCGCAGTGGTCGGCGCCGCCGTTGAGGACGGCTTTCGTGTTGGCGGTGAGAAACTCCATCGCGAAGTGCACGCCGCCGAGCTTGCGGCCCTCGATCGGGAGATCGCGGGGCTGCGTGGCGCCGGTGCAGATGACGGTGGCGTCGAACTCCTTCAGGAAAATTTCGGAGTCCACATTCTCGCCGACGTTGGCGTTGCAGATGAATTTGATGCCCTCGTCCTCCATCAGCTTGATGCGGCGCAGCACGACTTCCTTCTTATCGAGCTTCATGTTGGGGATGCCATACATGAGCAGGCCGCCGGGGCGGTCGGCGCGTTCGAAGACGGTCACGGTGTGGCCGGCCTTGTTGAGCTGCGCGGCGGCGGAGAGGCCGGCGGGGCCGGAGCCGATGACGGCGACTTTTTTCCCAGTGCGCGTTTTCGGCGGCTCGGGAAACACCCAGCCCTCGTCCCAACCCCGGTCGATGATCGAGGCCTCGATGTTTTTGATCGTGACGGGCGGGGCGTTGATGCCGAGGACGCACGAGCCTTCGCACGGCGCGGGGCACACGCGGCCGGTGAACTCGGGGAAATTGTTCGTCTTGTGCAGCCGGTGGAGCGCCTCGTGCCAGAGCCCGCGGTAAACGAGGTCGTTGAACTCGGGGATCAGGTTGTTGATCGGGCAGCCGCTGGCCATGCCGCCGATGAGCTTGCCGGTGTGGCAGAACGGGACGCCGCAATCCATGCAGCGCGCGCCCTGCGTGCGGAGTTTCTTCTCCTCCATGTGGTGGTGAAACTCCTTCCAGTCGCGCACGCGCTCGGTCGGCGCGCGATCGACGGGCAGTTCGCGGAGGTATTCGATGAAGCCGGTAGGTTTACCCATGGGTGAAAAAAGGGCTGAAGGACTGAAGGGCTGAAAGGCTGAATCAGAAAGAGCGGAAAGACCGTTGATTTGAGGGGATTGGTTTCAGCCCTTCAGCTTTTCAGTCTTTCAGCCTTTGTTAGTTTCCGCCGACGCGGGACAAGTCCCGCGCGTTTTCCTCGAAGGCGGACATGATGGCTTCGTCGCCGGTGAGGCCTTGCGCTTGCGCGCGGTCGATGCAGGCGAGCATGCGTTTGTAGTCCTTCGGCATCACCTTGACGAACTTCGGGACAAACGCGTCCCAGTTCGCGAGGATCAGTTTCGCGCGGTCGCTCTTCGTGTAGTCGAAGTGCTTTTGGACCATCGCGCGGACGACGGCGATTTCCTGGGGGTCCTCGAGTTTCTCGATGCCCACCATCTGGGCGTTGACGCGCTTGGCGAACGTCCCCGCCTCGTCGAGCACGTAGCCGACGCCGCCGGACATGCCGGCGCCGAAGTTGCGGCCCGCGGGGCCGAGCACGACGACGCGGCCGCCGGTCATGTATTCGCAGCCGTTGTCGCCCACGGCCTCGACCACGGCGTTGACGCCGGAGTTGCGCACCGCGAAACGCTCGCCGGCCATGCCGCGCACGTAAATTTCGCCGGCGGTCGCGCCGTAGAGGGCGACGTTGCCGATGATCATGTTGTCGCCGGCCGCGAACGTCGCGCTCGCCGCCGGGTAGACGATGAGTTTGCCGCCGGAGAGGCCCTTGCCGAAGTAGTCGTTGGCGTCGCCTTCGATGGCGAGCGTCATGCCGCGCGTGACGAACGCCCCGAAGCTCTGGCCGGCGGAGCCGGTGAACTTCAGCTTGATCGTGTCTTCGGGCAGGCCTTTCGCGCCGTGCTTTTTCGTGATCTCGCCGCTCGTGATCGTGCCGGTGACGCGGTTGACGTTGCGGATGGGCAGCTCGGCGACGACTTTCTCGCCGCGCTCGATGGCGGGCGCG
>JBEANZ010000696.1:0-7339 GCA_041165185.1 Verrucomicrobiota bacterium
AAAAGATGGTTGCAGGGGCTGACATGCCACGCTCCACCCTGCACAGCCGAAGCGAATTGGCCAGAAAATAATGCGCGCCTTGCCTGCCAGCACCTTACTCGCTTTCACCGGAATCCCGTGGCTACGCCGCGCGCCGCCCATTTCAGGGGTTGACGCCCCCGACGGCGGCCGACTCTATCTCGCCCCTTTCTCTCCGGCCAAAGCCGTTTCCGTCCGCATGATACGCATCCACAAAACCACCGCTTTGCTCGCCTCGTTGGCGTTGCCTGTCGCCGCGTTCGCAAACGAAGGCGTGGATCCCAGCGCCGCGAAACTCGTCGATTTCGGGGGCGGTTGGGCGATCACCAACAGCATGGCCACAGGTTGGGCTGTTTCCGCGCTGCTGGTGACGCTGGTGTTGTGCCTCGTCGGCAAACCGCGCGTGCTCCCAGGCAAGGGCCAAGCCGTGGTCGAATCACTGATCGAGGCATTGCGCGACTTGTTCGAGCCCATCGTCGGCCGCGCGGCGTTTCCGCTGGCATTTCCGCTGCTCGTCACGCTCTTCATTTTTATCCTGTTTCACAACTGGATGGGCCTCATCCCCGGCGTCGGCACGATGGGGTGGGGGCATGATGTCGCCGGCCACTTCCACGTGGAGCGCCCGCTCATCCGCCCGCACAATTCCGACTTCAACAGCACCATCGCGCTCGCCCTGATCTCGTTTGGCGCGTGGGCCATCATCGTCTTCAAGATCGCCGGCCCGAAGCTCATCCTCTGGGACCTCTTCGGCAACAAGGCCGAGAAATCCGAGACGCCCGGCTGGCTCTACCCGGTCCTTTCGCTCGTGTTCCTCTCCGTTGGCTGCATCGAAGTTTTCTCGATCATCATCCGCCCGTTCACGCTTTCGGTCCGACTCTTTGGCAACGTTTTCGGTGGCGAAAATCTCCTCCACGGCACGGGCTTCTTTTTCGTGTTCTATTTCATGGAGCTGCTCGTCGGCCTCATCCAAGCGCTCGTGTTTACGCTCCTCACCTCCGTCTACATCGGCCTGCTCTGCAACCACGGCGATGACCACGCGCATGACGACGCCCACGGCCACGCCACCGAGCCGCACCACTGAGGCGACCCCTCGAACCCTCTCCCGTCGGGAGCGTGCCCCGCGCGCGCACGACGGAAAAACAACAACACAAAAGCCAACATCCCATGAACCTCATCCTCGCAGAAGTCGCCATCAGCGGTAACATCGCCTCCGCCTTCGGTCTCCTCGGCGCCGCCATCGGCGTCGGTCTCATTGGCCAAAAAGCCGCCGAAGCCGTCGGCCGCAACCCCGCCGCCTCCGGCAAGATCCTCGTCCAAGCCATCATCGGCATGGCCCTCGTCGAAGGCCTCGGCATCCTCGCGCTCTTCCTCGCGAAGGCCGCCTAAACGTCCCCGTTTTGACCCGGCGGCGCGCTCCGTCGCGCCGCCACTCCCTTTCCCGCCATGACGCTGCCACTCTTCCTCGCCGCCGCCGCCCAGCACGCCGCCGAGGCCAGCCTCCCCGAGCGATTCGGCCTCGATGCGAAATACGTCGCCATCCAGATCGTCAGTTTTCTGATCGTCTTTGGCGTCCTTTATTGGTTCGGCATCAAGCCCACCATCGCCGCGATGGAAGAGCGCAACGCCAAGATCGCCTCCGGCCTCAAGCACGCCGAGGAAACGCAGGCCCGGCTCGCCGCCGCCCAACAGGAGAGCGCCGCACTCATCAAGAAATCCCAAGCCGAGGCGTCCCGCATCATCGACGACGCCCGTAAGTCCGCCAAAGAGTTCGTCGATAGGCAGACCCAGGAAGCCGCCGCTAAGACCACCGATATGTTGGCCAAGGCCCAGCAGGCCATCGAGCTCGAGCACAAGAAAATGCTCGCCGATGCCCGCACCGAAATCGCCCGCCTCGTCGTGATCACCACCGAGCGCGTCCTCGCGAAAAAACTCACCGACGCCGACCGCGCCGCCTATAACGAGTCCGCCACCCGCGAACTCGCCAGCGTCTAAGAACACAAGGGCTGAAAGACTGAAGAGCTGAAAGGCTGAACCAGCCGACCGCCCCACGCTCAACTCCCAGCCCACTATTTTCAGCCCTTCAGCCTTTCAGTCCTTCAGCCCTTCCCCCCACCCGTGGCCTCCGCCAAGAAACAAATCCAGACCCTCGCCCGCCAGTTCTACAAACTGAGCTTCGACGCCGGTGCCCTCTCGGGTGACCGCGTCGCCGGTGTGCTGGCCTATGTGGAGAAACACCGCCCGGCCCGCGCCACCGCCGTCCTCAAAGCCTACCAGCGCCTCGTCGCCGCCGAAGTCGCCCGCAGCCAGGCCGTCGTCGAACACGCCGGCCCTCTCGCCGCTCCCACACTCGCCGCCATCGCCGCCGCGATGACGAAAAAATATTCCCGCCCCGTCACCGCCACCGCCCGCCCGGCGCCCGCGCTCCTCGCCGGCCTCCGCGTCCGCGTCGGCGACGACGTTTACGAGTCCTCCGTCGCCGGCCAACTCGCCACCCTCGCCGCCGCCGTTTGAGGAAAGGCTGAAGGACTGAAAAACTGAACCAGCGCCTCCGACTCCCCGACCCGTCTTCGGTTTATCATTCCCGCTATTCCTCTCATTATTAACCACCCCAATTTCAGCCTTTCCGTCCTTCAGCCCTCCAGCCTTTCCCGATGAGCACCGTCCTCGACCAAATCGAACAACAAATCGCCAAGCTCTCCACCAAGGCGGTGAAGAAAAACACCGGCAACATCCGCACCGTCGCCGACGGCGTCGCGAAAATCGACGGCCTCTCCGACGTGATGTATAACGAGATGGTCGCGTTCCCCGGAGGCGCCATCGGCATCGCGCTCAACCTCGAAGAAGACGAGGTCGGCTGCGTCGTCCTCGGCGACGTTTCCCAACTCAAGGAAGGCGACGAAGTCTCCACCACCGGCAAACTCCTCTCCGTCCCCGTCGGCAAAGCCCTCCTCGGCCGCGCGGTCGACGCCCTCGGCAACCCCGTCGACGGCAAGGGCCCCATCGCCGCCACCGAATTTTATCCCGTCGAAAAAATCGCGCCCGGCATCATGGCGCGCAAATCCGTCAACCAGCCCCTCTTCACCGGCATCATGGCCATCGACTCCATGATCCCGATCGGGCGCGGCCAACGCGAACTCATCATCGGCGACCGCGGCACCGGCAAGACCACCATCTGCATCGATACGATCATCAACCAGGCGAAAATCAACAAGGTGGGCCTCGCCTCCAAGGACCCGAAGTTCCGCCCCGTTTACTCCATCTACGTCGCCGTCGGCCAGAAGAACTCCAATATTGTCCGCACCATCTCGGCCCTCGAAAACGCCGGGGCGCTCGAATACACGATCATCGTCGCCGCCCCCGCCGCCGACAACCCCGCCAACCAATACCTCGCCCCCTTCTCCGGCGCCGCGATGGGCGAGTGGTTCATGGAAAACGGCATGGATGCCCTGATCGTTTACGACGATCTCTCGAAGCACGCCGTCGCCTACCGCCAAATCTCGCTCATCCTCAAGCGCCCCTCCGGCCGCGAAGCCTATCCCGGCGACGTCTTCTATCTCCACTCCCGCCTCCTCGAACGCGCCGCGCGCCTCGACGGCAAAGGCTCGCTCACCGCGCTCCCGATCATCGAGACGCAGGCCGGCGACGTCTCCGCCTACATCCCGACGAACGTCATCTCGATCACCGACGGCCAGATCTTTCTCGAAACCGATCTCTTCAATCAGGGTATCCGCCCCGCCGTGTCCGTCGGTCTCTCGGTTTCGCGCGTCGGCTCGTCCGCGCAGATCAAGGCGACGAAACAAGTCGGCGGCAAACTCAAGGGCGAACTCGCGCAGTTCCGCGAACTGGCCGCCTTCGCGCAATTCGGCTCGGACCTCGACGCGAAAACGAAAGCCCAACTCGAACGCGGCGCCCGCATCGTCGAACTCTTCAAACAACCCGCCCTGAGCCCCGTCCCGATCGAGCTACAAGTCGCGGTGCTCTTCGGCATGCAGAAAAATTTCTTCGACGCCATCGATACGAAGAAGTGCGTCGCCGCCGCCGCGTCGTTGAAGGAGTTTTTCACCACGCGCAAAGACGCCCTCCTCACCGAAATCCGCACCAAGGCCGCCCTCGACAAAGACCTTGAGGCGAAACTCCAAGCCGCGTGCGACGAGTGGAAGCCGACATTCGCCGCCTAAAACCAGTGGCGAGCATCAAGTAGCGAGTAGTGAGCATATCCAAATTCACATCCCGCTAGCTTCTACCCGCTACCCGCTACTCACCACTCGCTACTTCTCCGATGGCCTCCACCCGCGACATCCGCCGCCGCATCAAGTCGGTCAAGAACACCCGCCAGATCACCAAGGCGATGGAGTTGGTCGCGGCGTCAAAGATGAAAAAGGCGCAGGCCGCCGCCCTCGCCGGCCGCCCCTACGCCGAACTCATGGCCCGCATGCTCGGCGCCCTCGCCGCGCGCGTCGAACAGGCGCAACACGCCTTCCTCGCGAAGCGCGAGGTCCGCACCCGCGGCATCATCCTCATCACCTCCGACAAAGGCCTCTGCGGTCCGCTTAACACGAACGTCTTCAAGCTCGTCACCGACATCAAGACGCCCGCGAAATACGCCGTCATCGGCCGCAAGGGCGCCCAGTTCATCGCCCGCACGAAACGCGATCTCCTCGCCGACTTCCCCGCGAATGATCGCACGACGTTTGCCGACATTCGCGTCGTCGCCGAATTCATGGTGAAGCAGTTTCTCGACGGCGCCGTCGATACCGTGGAAGTCATCTGGCCGCGCTTCCGCAACACTCTCGTCCAGTCTCCGACGCTGATGCCGCTCCTCCCGCTCAGCAGCCTGAACGACGTCCTCGCCGACCTCCACGCCGACGCCGGGATTTCCAAACCCCTCGCGACCACCATCGACTCGGAGATGCTCTTCGAACCTGACGCCACCGCCGTCTTCGAGTCGCTGCTCCCGCTCTACATCAACCGCGAAATTTTCCAGCACGCCCTCGATGCGAAAGCCTCCGAACACAGCGCGCGCATGGTCGCGATGAAGACCGCCAAGGACAACGCCACCAAGCTCCTCGGCGACCTCACCCTCGAATACAACAAGGCCCGTCAGGCTGGCATCACGCAGGAAATCCTCGAAATCGCCGCCGCCCAGTTCGCCGCGTAAACGACGCGCGCAAAAAAGGCTGAAGGACTGAAAGGCTGAAAAGCTGAAGTCCCGAAGCCGCCAACGACCTCCAAAATTTCTCATTTCGTCCCCTTTCGAATTCAGCCTTCAGCCTTTCAGTCCTTCAGCCCTTTCCCACATGAGCAACCAAGGTAAAATCGTCCAAGTCATCGGCCCCGTCGTTGACGTCCAGTTCGCGGAAAACGCCATCCCGCCCATCTACCAGGCGCTCACGATCGACTTCACCGTCAGCGGCAAGAAAGAGTCGCTCACGCTCGAAATTCAGCAGCACCTTGGCGGCGGCGTCGCCCGCGCCATCGCGATGTCCTCCTCCGAAGGCCTCGTCCGCGGCATGGCCGTCATCGACACCGGCGCCCCAATCTCCGTGCCCGTGGGCAACGGCGTGCTCGGCCGCATCTTCGACGTCACCGGCAACCCCGTGGACGGCAAAGGCGCCGTGAAGTTCGACAAGAAATACCCGATTCACCGCCCCGCCCCCACGCTCACCGAGCAGAACACCAAGGCCGAAATCCTCGAGACCGGCATCAAGGTCATCGACCTCATCTGCCCGTTCATCAAGGGCGGTAAGGCCGGCGCGTTCGGCGGCGCGGGCGTCGGCAAGACCGTCGTCATTCTCGAACTCATCAACAACATCGCCAAGGCCCACGGCGGCATGTCCGTGTTCGCCGGGGTGGGGGAGCGCTCGCGCGAGGGCAACGATCTCTACCACGAAATGTCCGAGGCCGGCGTCATCGACCAAAAGGATTTGTCGAAGTCGAAGGTCGCGCTCGTGTTCGGCCAGATGAACGAACCCCCGGGCGCCCGTATGCGCGTCGCCCTCTCCGCGCTCGCGATGACGGAATATTTCCGCGACGAGAAAAATCAGGACGTGCTCCTCTTCATCGATAACATTTTCCGCTTCTCGCAAGCCGGCTCCGAGGTGTCCGCGCTCCTCGGCCGCTCGCCGTCCGCCGTCGGTTACCAGCCGACCCTCGCCAACGAAATGGGCCTCCTCCAGGAGCGCATCACCTCGACGAAGAAAGGCTCCATCACCTCCGTGCAAGCCGTTTACGTCCCCGCCGACGATCTCACCGACCCGGCGCCGGCGAACACCTTCGCGCACTTGGACTCCACAATCGTGTTGGAGCGCTCCATCGCTGAGCTCGGCATCTATCCCGCCGTCGATCCGCTCGCGTCCGTCTCGAAGGCTCTGCAGGCCGACATCGTCGGCGAAGAGCACTACCGCGTCGCCCGGGAGGTCCAACGCGTCCTCCAACGCTACAAGGATCTTCAGGACATCATCGCGATTCTCGGCCTCGACGAACTCTCGCCCGAGGACAAGCAAACCGTCTATCGCGCGCGCAAGATCCAGCGCCTCCTCTCGCAGCCGTTCGCGGTCGCGGAAGTGTTCACCGGCACGCCCGGCAAATACGTCCCCGTCAAGGAAACCGTCCGCGGCTTCAAGATGATCCTCGACGGCGAACTCGACCACATCGCCGAAGGCGACTTCTACATGAAAGGCGGCATCGACGAGGTGCTCGCTGCTGCGAAGAAAGGCTGAAAACTGAAAGACTGAACGGCTGAATCAAACCCGCCGACCCTCTCGCCACGATCGCATCGCACGAACTTCAGTCTTTCAGCCCTTCGGTCCTTCAGCCTTTCCCCTCCATGCCTCTCATCCTCGAAATCGTCACGCCCGAGGCGCGCGTTTACTCCGACACCATCGACACCGTCGTCATCCCGACGGTCGAGGGCGAGGTCGGCATCCTGCCCGGCCACATCGCGCTGCTCGCGCAGATCGAGCACGGCGAGTTGCGTGTCACGAAGGGTGCGACCACGCAGCTCCTCGCGGTCAGCGGCGGATTCGTCCAAGTCGACAGCGACAAGGTCTCCGTCCTCGCCGAGCACGCGATCACCGAGGAGAAAATCGACGAGGCCGCCGTCGAGGCTGCCATCAAGCGCGCCGAACAGGAAATGCGCGACGCGAAGAATATCGACCCCGCGCAATACGAACACCTCCAGAGCCTCGTGCGCTACAGCGGCACGCAGCTCGCCCTCAAACGCCGCCGCCGCTGAGCACTGCGCCGCGCCTCGCGGATCAATCCTTGCGGTCACCGCCAATCGGGTTCCCCCTTTCGTCCCTTCGTCCGCCTGTCCATGAGT
>JBEANZ010000697.1:0-16487 GCA_041165185.1 Verrucomicrobiota bacterium
CCAGGGGGCGAACGTCCCGATCCAGCAGGTCGGCATCCACAACTTCCGCCTCCCGTTGAAATACCGCACGAAGGCCGGGAAAATCCTCACGCTTGAGACGAGCGTGACCGGCACGGTGTCGCTCGAGGCAGAGTTGAAGGGCATCAACATGAGCCGGATCATGCGGTCGTTTTACGACCACAAAGACGGCGTGATTACGGGCGAGTGGATGGGGAAAATCCTGAAGGCCTACCTGCGCAAGGTGGAGACGAAGGATGCGCGGCTGAAGGTGAAGTTTTCCTATCCGATGCTGCGGCCGAGCCTACGCAGCGACCTCGCGGGCTGGCAGTTCTACGACGTGGCGTTCGAGGGCGTCGTCACGCGCGACGGACGCTACCGGCGGTTCATCCATTTCGATTTCGTTTATTCGTCCGCATGCCCGTGCAGCGCGGAGCTGACGGAGCACGCGCGCGACGCGCGGGGCGTTTACGGCGTGCCGCACTCGCAGCGCAGCAAGGCCCGCGTGACGCTCGAGGAGGTCGAGGGGAAAAAAATCTGGATCGAGGACGTGCACGCGCTGTGCCTCGCCGCGCTGCAAACCGAGACGCAGGTGATGGTGAAGCGCGAGGACGAGCAGGCGTTTGCCGAGCTGAACGGCGCGTATCTGAAATTCGTCGAGGACGCCGCGCGGCTGCTCTACCGGGAGTTCGACGCGGACAAGCGCATCGCGGATTTCCGCATCGCGTGCTCGCACCTGGAGTCACTGCACTCGCACGACGCGGTGAGCGTGATCTGCAAGGGCGTGCCGGGCGGGTTCACGGCGGACTTCATGGATTTCGGATCGCTGGTGTGTTGAGTTTTCCCGACAAACCTTTTTCCGCGGATGGCGCGGATGCACGCGGATAATGAAAACCAGACCGGGCTTGCCCAGCAAGGTGCGGGGGTGAACAGGGCCGAATGTCCCAACGGGCTGCCACTGCCGATGATCATCCGCGAAAATCCGCGCCATCCGCGGAAAAATTCTGAAAACCTTTCGCGGATGGCGCGGATGCACGCGGATAAATACCCATGATTCACGAGGAACTTAGCGGTAAGATCATCGGGGCGGCTATGGCTGTGTTGAATGAACTGGGGCCGGGGCTCGATGAGAAGATTTACGAGCGGGCGTTGGTGATTGAGCTGCGGAAGCGCGGGAGTGTCGTGGAGCAGCAGCGGGCGTTTTTGGTCCACTATTTGGGCGAGTTGGTCGGGACGTTGGTGCCGGATTTGATTGTCGATGGACTCGTGATTGCGGACCCGAAAGTCGTGGAGGCGTTCAACGACACCCACGTCCGACAGATGATCGGCTATCTCGCGATCACCAAGCTGAAGCTCGCGTTGCTGCTCAATTTCAAGCACGCCAAACTCCAATGGAAACGCATCGTGCGAGAAACTCCCTAGACCATCCGCGGTCATCCGCGCCATCCGCGGGAAAGGATCGGGTGACCGTCCTCATCACCGGCGCATCGCAAGGCATCGGGGCGGCGCTGGCGGACGTGTTTGCGCGCGAAGTGCCGGGTGTGCGGCTCGCGCTCGTGGCGCGCAACGCGAAGAACCTCGCCGCCGTCGCGCGCGCGTGCGCGAAGCTCGGCAAGGGCGTGACCGTGGAGGTTTTTCCGTGCGACGTTGCGGACGAGGCGGCGGTCGCGGCGATCGCGACGCCGGTGGCGAAGCGCTTCGGCGGCGTCGATGTGCTGATCAACAACGCGGGGGCGTTCACGATGGCGCCGTTTGTGGAGACGACGGTCGCGGAGTTTGACCGGATGATCGCGACGAACCTGCGGAGCGCGTTTCTGGTGACGCGGGCGTTTCTGCCGGCGATGACGGCGCGGCGGCGCGGGGATATTTTTTTCATGAGCTCGATCGCGGGGCTCGGAGCCTATCCGAATGCGGCGGGCTACTGCGCGGCGAAGTTTGGCGTAACGGGGCTCGCGAAGGTGTTGCGCGCGGAGACGAAGGGCACGGGCGTGCGCGTGTGTTGCGTGCATCCGGGCGCGACGTGGTCGCCGTCGTGGAGCGCGAGCGGCGTGAAGCCGGAGCGCATCATGCCGGCGGCGGATGTGGCGCGGGCGTTTCTCGACGTGTGGCGGCTCGGGCGGCGCACCGTCGTCGAGGAGATCGTGTTGCGGCCGGAGCAGGGCGATTTGTGAGCGGCAGCGCCGAGCGGCGGTGCGGTCAGTGCAACAGCGCGTTGACGTAGAGGACGGCGGGGTAGCCGGCGCAGAAGGCCCAGAGGAATCCGTTGAGGCCCATCAGCGCGGCGACGCCGAGGTGAAACGCCACCCCGCCCGCGAGCAGCCACGGTAGCAACGGCGGCGGACAGAGCGCGGCGAGGCCGAGCGCGAGGTGGAGGAGCATCGTCGCCCAGGCGGCGAGGCGCGCGAGCGCGGGGCGCGGGGCGAGAAAATCGGCGATGGGGCGGAAATGGAATTCGGAGCCGCGAAACGCGTCGACCAGATAGCGGCCGTCGCGCCAGCCGCGCACGCGGAGCTTGCCGAGCGCGACGGACGTGTAGGCGAGCGCGAGCATCGCGGCGAAATACACGAGCGCCGCGGTGCGCACGCGCGGATCGGCGACGACGGTCGCACCGGCGCCGAGCGAGAAGAGCCCGTGGAGAAACATGTGGTCGCAGCTGCCGGGCAGCATCGCGAAACGCGTGTGATAGTGGACCTGCGCGACGAGTAACCCGCCGAGGAGCCACGGCATCGCGGAGTGGTCGAAGGGGAGCGCCAGCACGGCGAGCGCGAGCGCGGCGCGCGCGAGCAGCGCGAGCAGTGTCACCCGAAACCGCATCAGCCCGCGCGCGCGCCGGGCGATGGGGGCGGCGTGGAGAAGGTCCCACGTGCCCCAGTGCAGGAGGCCGCCGGGCCGCAGGTCGCGCCAACGCCAGAGCAGCTCGGCCGTCTGCACGAGCAGGCCGACGGCGAGGAGCTTCGCGCACCAGGTGAGTTGGACGAGGCTATCCATGGCGCGGCGCGGCGGTGGGTGCGGTGGCGGGCGTCGTGCTTTCAAACCGCCAGCCGACGACATCGTCGGCGGCGTGGCCGTTGCGACGCACCACACGGAAGCGCCGCACGCCGGCGGGTGGTGGCCAGATGCGCGCGGTGTGCGCGACGAGGATTGAGCAGATGGCGTGGCGGCGCTGATCGAGAGCCTTGGGATCGGCGTCCGTCGCGGCGGCGAAACCGATCAGGCGGTTGCAGAGAAACTCGACGCGCGTGACGGTCGCGATGCCAGGGTTG
The DNA here is from genome assembly GCA_041165185.1 of Verrucomicrobiota bacterium. Taxonomy (GTDB): domain Bacteria; phylum Verrucomicrobiota; class Verrucomicrobiia; order Opitutales; family Opitutaceae; genus JBEANZ01. The sequence continues at coordinate 3,261 of JBEANZ010000697.1, forward strand.
AAGAGCGCGACGTGCCACGCCCACGCGCCGGACGGGACGACGGTGGTCCAGCGCGCGGCGGGCGAATCGGGATCGTCGGTGAAGTCGAGTTCGTCGGCGACGAACGCGTTTTTCGGATCGACGGAGTGGCCGGAGAACAATTCCCAGCGCGTGAGGAGCCGGAGCGCGTTGTGGCGCAGGAGCCACGGATGCACGCGCGGCAGGTGCAGCGTGTAGAGGAGCGCGACGAGCCAGACGAGCGCGAGACCGGCGATGACGAAGTGGGCAAACACGGCGGAGCCGCCGATGAGAAACGATCACGCGGGGGGATCGAGACTGTTTGGCGGAGCGGAAATCGGTGCGGCCGACGACGGCGCGCAGCGCAACCGGGGAGCCGCGCGCGCGGGAGGGGGGAATTCGCGGCGGGGTCGGCGACCCCGCCCTACATCGGCCGGGACTAGAAATTGCCCTTGATGCCGAACTGGAAGTTCACGCCGTATTCGCCTTCGCTGGCGAATTTCACGTAGCGCGGGCCGCCCGTCGCGTAGGCGTAGTTCTGGTCGCGGTTGTTGAAGAGATTTCGCACCGTGAAATAGACGCCGTAGTTGCGCGTGAGAAAATAATCGCCCGAGAGATCGAGGCGGAGGCGCTCGGCTTGATAATTCCAACCGGCGGCGCCGAGGTTGGCGGCGGCGATCGTGCCGACTTTCTTTTTTCCGACGAGGGTCCACTTCGCGTAGAGCGAGAGCGGGCGGCGGTTGTAGTTAAGGCCCCAGTTGATGAGCTTCGGCGTGAAGCCGCGAAAATCGCCTTCGACGGGGCTCTTGTTGTGGACGAGCGTCGCGTTGGCGAAGACGCGGATGCGGCGCGCGAAATCCAGCGAGGTGAACGAGGTGAGCGGCGTGTTCACGTCGAACTCCACGCCGTTGATGTGCGTGGTGCCGGGGAGGTTGACGGGGGCGTTAACCTGGTAGCCCTCAAATTCCTCGCCGAGACCGAGGTTCGCGAGGAATTCCGTGGTCGCGAGGAAGTTCTGCGTGGCGAACGTGTTCTTGATTTGCTTCCGGTAAAATCCGGCGGAGAGCACGGCGCCGTTGGACGGATAATACTCGAGGCGGACGTCGCCGCTGTTGGCGGTCCACGGTTTCAGCGCGGGATTTTTCGTGGTGATGGTGCCGAGCGCGGCGCCGGTGTTGTTGCTCGCGGGATCGAAGTCGACCTGGGCGACGTTGGTCACGCCGAGGATGTTGCCGAAGTCGGGACGGCCGACGGCTTGCGCGACGCCGAGGCGGGCCTGCACGTTGGCGGTAATGTGGTAGGTGGCGTTGAGGCTCGGGTAGTAGCCGGCGTATTGTTTTTTGAGGTGGGCACCGAGTTTTTGGTAGACGAGCGCGTCCTCGGCGATGCCGTTGGCGATGCCCGTGGGCGTGGTGGTGTTGATGGAGGCGACGGGGTAGATGAGGATGGGGCGTTTGGCGGCGTCGAGGATGAGGTTGCCGGCGGCGTCGTGCTGGTAGCGGGCGTTGGTGTCCTGGAAAACGGCACGGCCGTCGTCGGTGGTGCGCTCGTAGCGGACGCCGGTCACGACGCGCAGGCGGTTTTGGAAAAACGCGAAATCGCCCATGACGAAAAGCGTGTCGAGGCGCTCGGTGATGCGCTGCGGCGAGGTGAGCTCGGTGCGCAGATCGGTGCGGAGATTGGTCTGGGTGTTGAACCAGCTCGGGTTGGATTCGTAGAGCTGCCACGCGCGGCGGCCGCTGGGAAACTGGACCTGTTGGAGGCCGCGCGGCTCGGGGAAGGAGAGCATCGCGACGTTGAGGAGACTGAACGGCGTGGCGGAGATCGCGTCGTCGGCATTGTTGGCGGTGCCGTCCTTGCCCACGTAAACGGGATTGAAGGAGCTGTTGCGATTGGCGCGGTAGCTCTCGGCGGTGGAGGCGCCGACCTTGAGGGAGAAGTTGGTGGCGTCGGAAAAAAATTTTCGTTTCGCGTCGAACTTCGCACTCTTGGCGGTGCTGTCGTTGTCGCGCGTGCCGGAGGCGCCGTTCAGGAAAAACGTGTAGTTGTTGAGATCGAAGGGATCGACGAGGGCGCCGGCGGCGTTGCGCATCGTGACCTTGCCGGGGAGGTATTGGCTGTAGCCGTCGTAATCGAGCGTGCCGCCGGTGATGCGGGCGGCGGCGGCTTCGAACTGGCGGTGCGAGTTGGCGCGGTAGGTCTGGTCGGAAAAATTGTAGCCGGCCGAGCCGGTGAAATCCCAGAGCGGGCCGATGTGGCGGTAGTTGAGCCGGAAGACGGTGTTGCGCACGCGGACGTAGCGGGCGGTGTTGAAGACCATTGCGGTGGCGGAGCCGGTGCGGCCGTGCGTGAAATCCTCGCCCCATGAGAGGGGATTGGTGCCGGTGTTGAGCGAGAAGTTGTGCTGCTCGTAGTCCTGCACGAGCCAGTTGGCGGAGGTGGAAAACGACAGCGTGTCGACGGGCGAAACTTTCCAATCGAATCGCGTGCCGATCGCGTAGCGGTGCTCGTAAACGGGAAAGACGTTGTATTGGAGCGTCGTCAGGTAGGGGTTATCGAGGCCGGAGCGGAGGGGATTCGGCGCGGGGACGGAGGTGGGCGTGGTGGCGGTGTTGAAGGTGCGGTTGATGCGACGCGCGGAGCCGAACTGGTCGTTTTTCGTGGCGTTGAGCGAGAAGCCGAAGGTCTTGGAGACGGGGACGGTGTAGTTGAAATCGAAGTCGGGCTGGTAGTGGTAGGTCATCTTCTGGTCGTCGCCATCGCCGCCGCCGGACATGCGGCGGAAATTAAACTCGTGGGAATTTTGGTTCACGTAGGCCTTGAAGCGAAACTCAGGTCGGCTGGCCTCGAACGCGGTGCGGCTGACCATGTTGATGCCGCCGGCGAGCGAGGCGGGCATGTCGGGTGTGGGGACCTTGAAGATTTCGACGCGCTGGGCGTTGGAGAGCGAGAAGGCCTGAAGAAGGGTGTTGCGCGTGGGGCCGGCGGAACCGGCGGCGTTCACATCGTCGCCGTCGAGCGCGATGTTGGTGTAGTTCGACGGCAGGCCGCGCAGGCCGATTTGCACGGCGTTCATCTGGTCGGTGCCGACGTCGACGCCGGGAAGAAACTTCACAAATTCGCCAAGGTTGTTTTGGACGACGTCGCCGAGTGCGTCGGTGGAGAGGACGGTCTTGATGCCGGCGGCGAAGCGCTGCTCGTTGATCGCGATGGTGGCGGCGTTGGTCTCGCGCGCGGAGCCGACGACGAAGGCGTCGAGTTGGATCGCGCCGTTGCTCGCGGTGGTGCCCGCGGCGGCGGCGGAGGACGAGGATTTGGTCGCGGGCAGCAGGGCGAAGTCGTGCTGCGCGGTCGCGCCGGCGCTGACGTTGACGGTGATCGTCTGCGGGGCGAGGCCGGTAAAAAACACGGTGAGCGTGACCGCGCCGGGCGCGAGGCCGGTGAGGCGGTAGTCGCCGAACGCGTCGGTGAACACCTCGCGACTCGTGCCCGCGACGGTGACGCGGGCGTTTTCGAGGGAGCGGTTGGCGGCCTGATTTTGCACGCGGCCGGTGATCGCGCCGGTGGCGGCGGATTGGGCGCGCAGCGCGAGCGCGGCGAGGAACACGCACGTGAAGGCGAGCGCGTGGCGTGCGAGAGCGCGGAGGGTGAATGGCGGAGGGGTCGGCATGGTGGGGAAGAGTGAAGGGGTTGGGTCGAGAGTGGTATTCTCTCGGCGGGGTCGGGAGACCCCGCCCTACAACGGATCAGAGGAGCTGTTTGAGGAGGAAGGCGGACTGGGCGGCGGCGAGTTCCTTCAGGCCTTTTTGCGAGAGCGCGAGCAACTGCTGGAGCTGTTCGCCGGAGAACGTCGTCTCCTCGCCGCTGCCCTGCACCTCGACGAATTGGCCGCGGCCGGTCATCACGATGTTGGCGTCGACCTCGGCGTCTTTGTCCTCGACGTAGTTGAGATCGAGCAGCGCGCGGCCGTTGAAGACGCCCGCGCTGACGGCGGCGACCGAATCGGCGAGGGGATTCTCGGGAATTTTTTTCGCGTCGAGGAGTTTTTGCACGGCGAGGCGCGCGGCGACGTAGGCGCCGGTGATCGAGGCGGTGCGGGTGCCGCCGTCGGCCTGGAGGACGTCGCAGTCGATCCAGAGCGTGTTTTGGCCGAGCTTGTTGAGGTCGAGGATGGCGCGAAGGGAGCGGCCGATAAGGCGCTGGATCTCGATGTTGCGGCCGTCGGGCTTGCCCTTGGCGATCTCGCGCGGTTTGCGGTCGAGGGTCGAGTAAGGGAGCATCGAGTATTCGGCGGTGAGCCAGCCGCCGGGGACGCGTTGCTGTTTCATCCAGGTCGGCACGCCGGGCTCGATGGTCGCGGCGCAGATGACGCGCGTGAGGCCGAAGGAAACGAGCACGGAGCCGGTGGCGTGCGGCGCGATGTTGGCCTCGAAGGAAACGGGGCGCAGTTGGTCGGGGAGGCGGCCGTCGGCGCGCGGGGTGAGATTGGACATCGGCGCGACCGTAGCGGGGCGCGAGTGGGCGTCACTCTGAATTTCTCGCCGCCGAAATTCACGCGCGCGGAACGTGCGCGCGCCGGCGGCAAACGGCCTACTCGGCCGTGGGCGCGGTGGGCGGGTCGAGCGCGATGGGGCGGATTTTCACGGGCGCGCCATCGGCGGCCTGTTGGCTCATGGACGCGATGAGGCGCTCGTTGAACTCGTGCGCGGGGTCGTGGCCGGATTTTTTCAGGGCCTGCGTGAGCGCGGCGACCTCGACGAGGCGGCCAATGTCGCGGCCGGGGCGCACGAAAAACTGGATGTGCGGCACGGGTTTGCCGAGGATTTCAAAATACTGCTCGTCGAGGCCGGTGCGTTCCTCGACGACGTCGGTTTTCCAGGTGCGCAGGGAGACGACGAGGTCGATGCGTTTTTCGGAGCGGATTGATTTCACGCCGAACATTTTTCCGATGTCGATGATGCCGAGGCCGCGGCACTCCATGTAGCCGCGGTTCAGGGCGCGGGGCGTGGCCATGAGCTCGCGTTCGTCGAGCAGTTTGATCTCGATGAAATCGTCGGCGACGAGCGAGTGGCCGCGCTCGATGAGGGCCAGCGCGCACTCGGATTTGCCGACGCCGGAGTCGCCGCGGATCAGGACGCCGACGCCCTTGATGTCGAGCATGGTGCCGTGCTCGGTGCCGCGCGGGGCGAACTCGCCGTCGAGGCAGAGCGTGGCGAGGTTCACGAACGTCATCGTGATGAGCGGCGAGCGGAAGAGCGGCACGCGCTCCTCGCGGGCGACGGTGAGCAGGGCGGGCGTGGGCTGGTAGTTGCGCGTGAGGATGAAGCAGGGGATGCCCTCGGCGGCCATGCGGCGGAACGTCTTGAGCTGCGTGCGCTCGGTGCGCGTCTTGAGGTAGGACATCTCGGCCGCGCCGAAGACCTGGGGCCGCTTGTTGGCGAAATACTTGAAGAAACCCGTGAGCGCGAGGGCGGGCCGGTTGACGGTGCCCTCATGGATCATGCGGCCGAGCCCGTCGGCGCCGGTGACGAGCTCGAGTTTCAATTGCTCCCCGTGGGCCTCGAAGAAATGCGCGACGGTGATGCCGTGGATGGCTTTTTGCATCGGTGACAGTAGCGGGTAGCGAGTAGTGGGTAGCGAGTAGAGAAAATTCTGCCGAGCCCACTACCCGCTACTCGCTGCTCGCTACCCGCTACTTCAAAGATCGAAGTCCTCGCCGAGGTAGAATTTCCGCGCGGACTCGTCGTGCATCAGGAAATCGCCCGTGCCCTCGGTGAGGACCTTGCCTTTGTGAATGAGATAAGCGCGGTCGACGACGCGGAGGGTCTCGCGGACGTTGTGGTCGGTGACGACCACGCCGATGCCGCGCGCCTTGAGTTGGAGGATAATCTTCTGCACCTCCGCCACCGAGATGGGATCGATGGCGGCGAAGGGTTCGTCCATGAGCAGAAATTTCGGGCGCGTGACGAGGGCGCGGGCGATCTCGAGGCGGCGGCGCTCGCCGCCGGAGAGCGTGAACGCCTTCTGTTTCGCGACGTGGCCGAGGTGGAGTTCGTCGAGGTGTTGGGCGACGCGCGCGGGGCGTTCGCCGCGCGGCACGCCCGCGACCTCGACGATGGCGAGGATGTTTTCCTCGACGGTGAGCTTCCGGAAAACCGACGGCTCCTGCGGCAGATAACCGATCCCGCGGCGCGCGCGCTCGTGCATGCGGAGCGACGTGATGTCGGCGCCGTCGAGCCGCACGACGCCGGCGCTCGCCGGAATGAGCCCGACGATCATGTAGAACGTCGTGGTCTTGCCCGCGCCGTTGGGGCCGAGCAGGCCGACGACTTCGCCGGCGCGGAAGTGGAGGCTCACGCCGTCGACGACCTGGCGCGCGCCGAAATTTTTCGCGAGGCCCTCGGTGGTGATTTCGGAAGTCAGGGAGGTGGGCGCGCTCATTTCGGCGCGGCGACCTTGGGCGCGGCGTCGGCGGGCGGCGAGGATTTGTTGTCCGCCGGCTTGGGCTTGCCCGGACCGAGATCGCGGATCGGCGGGAGGATGAAACGCGAGCCGCCCTCGATCACCGCGCGGCGCTCGCCGCGCAAGAGGAGCATCCGCGGGCCGCTCGCCTCGTAGCTGCCGTCGAGGAGGCGCACTTTCGGGTCCTCGGTGAGGATCACCTTGTCCTCGCCGGGGAGGACTTCGGCGCGACCGCAGGTGGCCTCGCGGTCGCCTTGGAGGAGGCGGACGTGGCCGGTGGCGAGGAGGGATTTGAAATTGTCCTGCTTGCCGAGCGTGGCCTTCGGATCGCCGGTGCGGCGCGCGACGACGACGAGTTGATCGCAGGTGAGGAGCAGGCCGGTGCCCGTGACGACGACCTTGTCGCGAAACGTGAACGTCGACTCGGTCGCCGTGCTGACCATCTCGGCGGGGCCGGCGCTCTCGATGATGGTGGGCGCGCGCGGGGCAGCGAGAGCGGTGGAAGCGGGCGCGGGCGTGGGAGAAGTGGGTTCTGCGGCGCGGACAAACGCGGGGAGGCAGAGTCCGAAGAAGAGAAGGCGCGCCCAAGAGAGGAGGAATTTTGTAGGGCCGGCGCTCGCCGCCGTGCCGTCGCGCTTTGCGGACAAGAGCGAGGACGGACGACCGTCGCCGTTCGCGCGTGTGCGGCGCAACGGCACGCCGGCAAGCGGCGGCCCTACGAGGAGCAGGCGGGAGGCGCGGAAGAGCCGTGAGGGGTTCGACGGGCGCGCGTGGGCGAGGAGGCGGTTCATTTCAAGATGTCGTTCAACTCGGCGCGGAAAACCACGCGGGCGTTTTGGTTCACGGTGATTTTTTTCGCGGCGTGGTCGTAGCGCCAGCCGTCGCCGGCGATCTCGGTGTCGTCGCGGATGAGGCGGACGTGTTGCTCACCGGTGGCGAGTTTGGTCTTGGGAAAAAAACTCGCGGCCTGACTGAGCAACACGCTGTCGACGCGCGCGGCGGCGTCGCCGGAGAAGACGGTGATGTTGAGATCGGTGACGTCGATGCGGTCGGGGCCGACGGGGCGCACGGCGGAGCCGCGGAGCGTCATGGTGCGGAAACCCTCCTTGTCGCTGAAAAGCGGAAGGACCCAATTTTTCGCGGGCGGTTGGGCCGCCGACGGCGTGGCGGACGCGGATGTGGACGCGGATGTGGATGCGGATGCGGAGGACGCGGCGGTCGCTGCGGGTGGCGCCGGTCGCGGAAGCGCGTCGGCGCCGAGGAGGCGGGGGACGGGAGACAGGAGGCAGGAAAAAATCAGGAGGGCGCGCGCTGTCATCGGGGGATGGTCCGGCTTTACGGCGAGTGGTTCCCGGCGCGCGGGCTTTGCGCGGCGAGGATGAGTTCGCAGATTTCGCGGACGGCGCCGCGGCCGGCGGGGCGAGGCGGCACGAGATCGGAGACGGCGAGCGCGGCGGGCATGGCGTCGGCGGGCGCGACGCCGATGCCGGCCCACGCAATGGCGGGCGCATCGATGTCGTCGTCGCCCATGTAAACGCACTGCGCGGCGGCGAGGCCGAGCTGCGCGGCGAGTTCCTGGAGCGCGGCGAGTTTGTCGGTGCGGCCTTGGATGACGTGTGGGATTTTTAACTCGGTCGCACGCGCCGTCGTCGCACCTGAGGCGCGCCCGCTGATCCACGCGACGGCGATGCCGGCCTGGCGGAGGCGGACGAGGCCCATGCCGTCGAGGATGGAAAAATTTTTCGACTCGGTGCCGTCGGAGGAAATCCGCACCGTGCCGTCGGTGAGCACGCCATCGACGTCCATGGCGAAGAGGCGGATGGACGCCCAAGATTTGGCGGGGATGGTTTGGCTCACGGCGAACGGAGCCTCACGGCAAGCGCGGCGGGGTCGCAAAGAAAATCAGAGCGGGGGCGGCTCGCGCTACCAGCGGGCGAGGCCGCGAGGCACGCGACCGCATCGAACTCCCCCGATCGCGTCGGTCCAATCACGCGCCCGCCTCGCCCTTGAACGGCAGCGCCCGCAATGCGACCGCGCCGCCCAGCAATTCGAACTCCGGGTCTTTGTGAACGAGCGCAGCGCCCAGCCGTTGCGCCAACGCAGCGACGAAGGCGTCGGCGAAGGACAGCCGGTGCATCGCCTTGATTTTCGCGGCGGCGCCGCACCACGCGTCGTCGGAATGGTGCCAGCGAATCGGCAGCGCGCGAATGCTGGCCAGCCGCCGCCGCGCGACGTCCACACCTTCCTCTTGGTGTGTGATGTATTCCACCTCGGTCAGGCTCACAAACGCGGCGTGCAGCTCAGCTTGTCCGGCTAGCGCCCGCCTGACCAGTTCCCGCACGGTGTCCGCGCCCGCCTCCTCGCCGGTCAGCGTCAAGAACGCGGAAGTGTCGAGCACGGCCGCCTCAGCCACGGGCGCGCTCCTTTGCCCGGTCGGCAAGCAGGAGGGCCAGCAGACCTTTGCCCTTGCTCGATCCGCTCAGCCGCGCCAGCGCCGCCAGCGCCTCCGTGTGACCGACCGTCGGCGCGTCGCTCATGTCAGAGGCTGCCGGCGTCCCGGTCAGGGCGCGGACCGGGGTGGTGTCGGCGGGTGCCGTTTCATTGGTGTCCAGCCAACGCTGGATTTGCCAAGACACCTCACGCTGCTCGGGTGTCGGGAGGCTCTTGAATTCCTCAAGGAGGGTCTGGGCCGCAGTGCTCATGCCGTGGACGTTGCCCGCCCGCGGAGACGACCGCAAGCGGCCATTAACTCGGTGTGGGAAGTCTTGCCTCTTGCCACTCCCGGTCAGGGTTGGATCCACGCCGCGATGCGCTCGATGATTTTTTCCTTCGTCGGGCGGAAGGCGTTTTCCAGCTCGGGGGCGAAGGGCACGGGGAGGTCGAGGGACGCGATGCGGAGTGGCGCGGCTTTCAGCGAGGAGAAATGTTTCTCGGTCAAGCGTGAGACAAGCTCCGCGCCGAAGCCGTGGGTGCGGCGGCCTTCGTGCAACACGATCAGCCGGCCTGTGCGCGCGAGGGAGGATTCGATGGCGTCGAGTTGCAGCGGCGCGAGGGCGCGGAGGTCGAAGAGGTCGAAGGTCGTTTCGTATTCCTCGGCGAAGTAGGCGCACGCTTCGTCGGCGAGGTGGACCATCTCGCCGTAGGTGACGAAGGTCGCGAAGTCGCCGATGCGGAGGCGGCGCGGCGACCAGACGGCGCGGTAGTCGGCATCCCACGCGACGGGTGCGCGGCCGCGGCGGTAGAGCGCCTTGTGCTCGAAGAGGAGGACGGGGTTGTCGTCCTCGTAGGCGGCGAGGAGGGCGTTGAAGGCGTCCTGCGGCGTGCTCGGGTAGAGCGCCTTGAGGCCGGGCATCGCGAGGAGCACGGCCTCGAGTTCCTGCGAGTGAAAGGAGCCGAACGTAAGGCCGCCGCCGCACGGGAGGCGCAACACGAGCGGGCACGCGGCGCCGGCGCGGAAGTGCATCGTCGCGGCGTTGAGCGCGAGCTGGGTGAACGCCTCGCTCGTGAAATCGGCGAACTGGAACTCCACGATGGGCCGGTGGCCGTTGACGGCGAGGCCGAGCGCGTAGCCGGTGCAGGCGCTTTCGGCGAGCGGGGTGTTGAAGACGCGTGCGCGACCGAACGCGGCGAGCAGGCCCTCGGTGACTTTGAACGCGCCGCCGTAAACGCCGATGTCCTGGCCCATGACGATCGACTCGGGGCGCTCGGTGAGGATCTTACGGAGCGCGGCGTTGAGGGCTTGGGCGGCGGTAAGATTTTCGATTTTCGATTCTCGATTTTCGATTGCTGACGTGGCGTGCGTGCCGGCGGGTGTGGCGGCGGGAATGCCACGCGGAGCGACGCTCGGCGCCCACGCGATCGGCGCGGCGGGCGGGGCGAAGACATCCGTCTCCATCGCGGCGACGGCCGCGGGCGTGGCGGTGGGGCGCGCGGTGGCGAGGCCGGTTTTCAGGCACGCTTCAACGAAGGCGTTGACCTCGGCGTCGAGGGCGTCGAGGCGCGCGGCCCCGAGCGCGGCGACGAGGCGCGCGCGAAATTTCGGGAGCGCGTCGGCTGCGAAAAACGCGTCGCTCTCGCCGGGTTTCAGGTAGTCGCACGTGTCGTAGGCGGCGTGGCCGCGCAGCCGCAGCGTGTGCGCCTCGATGAGGAGCGGGCGCGAGGTGGCGCGGACTTTTTCCATCGCGGCGGCGAGCGTGCGCGCGACGTGCTCGGGGTCCGCGCAGTCGAGCGCGAAGCCCTCCATGCCGTAGCCGGCGGCGCGTTGCCAGAGCTCGATACCGGGGGCGAACTGCTCGCTCGTGGGCGTCGAGTAGGCGTAGCGATTGTTCTCGATGACGAAGAGAATCGGCAGCGAGAGGAGCGAGGCGAGGTTGAGCGTCTCGTGGGTGTCGCCGGTGCTGGAGCCGCCGTCACCGAAACTCGCGATGCCGATCGCGCGGCAGCCGAAACGGCGCTGCGAATCCGCGCCGCCCGCGACGACCGAGAGCATCGCGCCGAGGTGGCTGATCATCGGCATCGAGCGCGCGGCGGGATCGCCGTGGTGGATGTTGCCCTCGCGGGCCTTGGTGGGGGAGGCGGCGTTGGCGAAATATTGGTTGAGATGATCGCAGAGGTGGCCGCTCCACACGAGGTGGCCGCCGAGGCCGCGGTGGGTAAACGAGACGACGTCGGTCGCCTTGTCGGCGAGGAGCGCGAGCGGCACGCAGAGGGCCTCGTTGCCCTGGCCGCCGGTGACGGTGCCCTTGATCAGGCCCTGACGAAAGAGATCGAGGATGCGGTTGTCGGCGGTGCGCGCGAGGTGCATCCACGCGTAGAGGCGGAGGCGGGCGTCGGGCGCGACCGGGGCAGCGAGATCAGCGGCGCGGAGATCACGGGAAGCGAGGAGCGCAGGAAGAGGCGGGAAAACCATGAACTTGGGGGGCGCACCGTGAGGACGCTCTGCGGCGCGGGCAAGGCGGGAGATGGGAAAGGCGTCGCGCGGCGGTAAACGCCCGCCCGGCTCCCGGCTCGCGGCTCCCGGCTCGGGGCTTGACAGCGGTGGCGCCCGCCGGTGTTGTCCACGGTTTTTCCAAAGCAGAATCGTCCCGACACACACCCGTCATGGCTCTAAAAATCCGTCTCACCAAGGTTGGCTCCGTGCATCAGCCGCTCTATCGCGTCGTCGTCGCCGAAGCGCGTTCGCGTCGCGATGGCAGCCCGGTCGAATTCATCGGCACCTACACGCCGAAGACCAAGGGCAACCCGATCAACCTGAAGCTCGACCGCGTGGAATACTGGCTGGGCAAGGGCGCGCTCCCGACCAACACCATGCACGCCATGATCAAGAAGGCGCGGCGTTCGGCGGCGGCGGCCGCACCGGCGGCGGCCCCAGTCGCGGCCACGGCCTGATTTTCCGGTGCGACGCACGCGGAGGCTGCGGAGGAGACTCCCGCCTTTGTGGCACTTCTAACAAGACCTCGGACTCACGTTCCGGGGTTTTATTTTTTCAACCGCCGGGCCTTCGCTCGGCGCCCACGCCGCCCGCTCCGTCTCTCCCGCACGCCCGCGCTGTTCGCGTCTCAATTCTGCTCCGCCCTCCATCCCGATGCCGCTCACCGTCGATGTGTTGACGCTGTTCCCCCGGATGCTCGACGGCTTTCTGGCGGAAAGCATCTTGGGCAAGGGCATCGCCGCCGGCCACCTCGCCGTGCGCGTCCGCGATCTGCGCGACTGGTGCACCGACAAACACCGCACGGCCGATGATCGGCCGTTTGGCGGCGGCGCCGGGATGGTGATGAAACCGGAACCGATCTTCGCGGCCATCGAGGCAGTCCAAACGCCCGGCTGCCGTCGCATCTATCTCACGCCCGACGGGAAGCCATTTTCGACCGCGATCGCGCGCGAACTTTCGTGCGAGACGCACCTCGTGCTGCTCAGCGGCCACTACGAGGGCATCGACCAACGTGTGCGCGACCGCGTGATTGATCGGGAAATCTCCATTGGCGACTACGTGCTCACCAACGGCACGCTCGCGGCCGCGGTTTTGATCGATGCGGTGGCGCGTTTCATCCCCGGCGTGCTCGGGGAGGAAAAGTCATTGACGCACGAATCCCACACCGGCACGTTGCTCGACTTTCCTCAATACACGCGTCCCGCCGAATTCCGTGGCATGTCCATTCCGGAGGTCCTCCTCTCGGGAAATCACGCCGAAATCGAAAAATGGCGGCACGCGCGACAGGTGGAAAAAACCCGGCTCGTCCGGCCCGACTTGCTCACATAATCTCTCAACCCACCCAGCCATGAATCCGATCATCCAGGTTATCACCGCCGCACAGGTGAAGAAGGACACCACGCCGTTCAAAGTCGGCGACGGCGTCAAGGTCCACACGAAGGTCCGCGAAGGCGACAAAGAGCGCGTGCAGGTTTTTGCCGGCATCGTCATCGCCCGCAAAGGCTCGGGCATCCACGAGACGTTTACGGTGCGCCGCATCAGCTACGGCGAGGGCGTCGAGCGCGTGTTTCCCGTCAACTCGCCCAACATCGACAAGGTCGAGGTCGAGCGCGAGTCGGTCCAAATGAAGTCCCGCCTCTACTATCTTCGCGGCCGCACCGGCAAGGCCGCCATGGCGGTCAAGGAAAAGGACCGCTCCGCCGAGATCCACGCCCGCCACCTCGCCGAGAAAGCGGCGAAAGCAGCCGCCGCTCCTACGGCCGCTCCCGCGGCACCGGTCGCAGCCCCGGCGGCGAGCTGATCGGGCTTCGCCCCCATTTTCCGCAAAAGCGGGCCCG
>JBEANZ010000698.1:0-5775 GCA_041165185.1 Verrucomicrobiota bacterium
AACGGCAGCACCGCCAGCGTGCCCTGCTTCTGCTCCTGCTGCACCGTCGCCTGCGGCACGATCGCGATGCCGTGATCGATTTCGACGGCGCGCTTCACCGTCTCGATGTTGTCGAACTCCATCACCGGCTCGATCTCGAGCTTGTGCTCGCGAAAAATGATGTCGACCGCCTTGCGCGTCGGGATGTCGGGATCGAAACCGATGAACTTCTGGCCGGTCAGATCCTTGATCTCGATCTCCGTGCGCTTCGCCAACGGATGCTGCGGATGCGTGATCAGCACCAAATGGTCATTGCGGAACGGCAGCACCTCGATCTGGCGCTGCTTGATCGGAAAGGCGACCAGGCCGAAGTCCACGGAGTTGTGGAGGATATCCTCGTAGACCAAGTTCGAGCGGCGGTATTCCACGCGCACGTTGACCGAGGGGAAGTCGTGAAGAAATTTTTTGATGAACGGCGGCAGCTCGTGCAGCCCGATCGAATAGATCGTCGAGATGCGGATCGTGCCGCTGATCACCTTCTTCATCTCCTGCAGCTCCGAGAGCAGCTTCTCGTAGGTGTGGAGCATCTCCTTCGCCGCGTCGTAGACCCGCTGCCCCTCGCGGGTGAGTTGAAACTGTTTCTGGCTCCGGTCGATCAGCAGCGTCTTGAAATGCCGCTCCATCGCGCGCGCCTGCTGGCTCACGGCCGACTGCGTGATGCCGTTCAACTTCGCCGATTTGGAAAAACTCTTCGTTTCCACCAAGTCTGCGAAGATTTTGAAGTTCTCAATTTGCATGATTAGCGCAGGTTGTTGCCGTCAGAGTGGCGCGACCCGCCGCGCCGTAAATCTCTAAGTAGACTATCTTACGGCCGGCGATCCGCTCCGTTCCGTCCCGCCCGCTTTCTGCACTACTCTGCCAGGACCCGGAGGGCGCTTGCGCCTCCCTCGGTTTAGCGTATCCACGCGCCATGAGCTTCCGCCCCTTCTCGCTTCTTCTCGGCTTGCTCGCGGGTCTGGCCGTGCCGGCGTCCGCCGCGAACGACGATCTCGCCGCGCGCGTAGATGCGTTTATCGGTGCGGAAATGGCTCGCCAAAAAATCCCCGGCGTCGCCGTGGCCATCGTGCAGGGCCGCGAGGTGCGCCTCGCGAAAGGCTACGGTCTCGCCAACGTCGAACATCAGGTGCCCGTCACGGTCGACACGATTTTCCAATCCGGCTCGCTCGGCAAACAGTTCACCGCCGCGCTCGCGATGCTGCTGATTGAGGACGGAAAGCTGGCACTCACCGATCCGTTGGCGAAATACCTTCCCGACGCACCCGCCGCCTGGTCGGCGATCACCGTGCGTCACCTGCTCACCCACACGTCGGGCATCCCCGACTACGACGGCCCCGGCTTCGACTATGAGCGCAACTACACCGAGGCCGAGATTACGCGCCTGTCGCTGGCCGGCACCTTGATTTTTCCACCCGGCGCCCGCTGGGCCTACAGCAACACCGGCTACACCCTGCTCGGTTTCATCGAGCAAAAAGCCGCCGGTCGCTCCTATGGCGATATGCTGCACGAGCGGATCTTCGGGCCGACGGGTATGAAGACCGCGCGGATCATCAACGAGGCCGACATCGTGCCGCATCGCGCCGCCGGCTACCGCCTCGTCAAAGGAGAGCTGAAAAACCAGAAGTGGGTCTCGGCTTTCCTCAACACCACCGCCGACGGTAGCCTTTATTTCTCCCTGAACGATTTGATCGCCTGGGATCAGGCGTGGCGTCGCCGCGCGCTGCTCAAGCCGGCGAGTTGGGACCTCATGGTCACTCCGGTGCGATTGCGTAGCGGGAAAAACTATCCATATGGCTTCGGTATCTTCCTCGACGAAAACCGCGGCCAGAAAATCGAGCGCCACTCGGGCTCTTGGCAGGGCTTCAAGACCTACCGCGTGCGTTATCTTGGCGGAGATTTTTCTGTGCTCATCCTCGCCAATCTCGCGCAAGCTAACCCCGAGACACTCGGCGAAGGTGTCGCCAAACTGGTCAACCCCGAGTTCGCGACGCCCGCCGTCCCGCCTCCGCCAAAAGACGAACCCACGGTCGCACGGCGGCTCGAACGTCTCCTCACCGAGGCACGCGACGGTAAACTCTTGCCCACCGAGCTGGCCTGGGTGCGCGGTGGCCTCACCGCGACGACGGCGAAGCGGCTGGCCGACGCCCTCACCGGCCTCACGCTCCCGGGCACGAACAAACTCACTGAACGCCAAGAAATCGGCGACGACGTGATCTACTCCTTTGAACTCGTCGCCTCCGGCAAGACCCTCCTCGTCCAACTCGGTATTTCTTCCGACGACAAAGTTTCTACCTTCAGCATCGCCCCGAAGCCCTGATGCCGTTGCGAGGCGTCTGACTTGCAGACGCCTTGGGAGTAATCAGAACCTGTCTCGATGCTTCTGACCTACGAAGAATTCGCCCGCCGCGCCGACGCCCTCCGCGCCCGGATCGCCGCCGCGTGCGCCGCCGCCGGCCGCGCCGCCGGCGAGGTCGAACTCCTCGCCGTCACCAAGACCCACCCCGCCGCCGCCGCCGACTACGCCGCGCGCTACGGCCTCGCCGCCGTCGGCGAAAACCGCGTGCAGGAAGCCGTCGAAAAACGCCCCCTCCTCGCCCCCGCCTCCGTCGCTCTCCGCTGGGAACTCATCGGCCACCTCCAGTCCAACAAGGCCAAACTCGCCGTGCGGCACTTCGATCGCGTGCAGAGCGTCGACAGCGAAAAACTCCTCGCCCATCTCGACCGCGCCGCCGCCGAACTCGGCCGCACCCTCCCCGTCCTCCTCCAGATCAACGCCGGCGACGACCCCGCGAAATTCGGCGCCGATCTCGTCGACGCCCCGCGCCTCCTCGAGGCCGCCCTCGCGAAAAAAAATCTCCGCGTCGACGGCCTGATGACCATCGCCCCGCTCGGCGCCACACCCGCCGAGACCGCCGCGCACGCCGCGCGCACCTTTGAAAACCTCCGCGCCCTCCGCGACGATCTCGCAAAAAAAACCGCGACCCCGCTCCGCGAACTCTCGATGGGCATGAGCGGCGATTTGGAAATTGCCATCGCCGCCGGCAGCACGCTCGTGCGCGTCGGCACCGCGCTGTTTGGCGCGCGTTAGTCGTGGACGAGGCATTCCGCCTCGTGGATCGACAAACATCCCGCCCCGCCTTTTTTCCCCGTTGCGCACCGCCGCGAAAAAATTTCCGCTCGCCCCCGTGGCCCCGGAAATCCTCAGCGCCCCCCAACGCGCCGCCCTCCTCACCCTGCTCGACGACCCGAGCCCGACCGTCCGCCACGCCCTCCTCGCCCGTTTCGCCGCGCTCGGCCCCGCCGCCGCCGCGCTCCTCCACGAGACCATCCACGGCCCCGACCGTCTCCTCGCGCGCCATGCCGCCGCATGTTTCGCCGCGCTGAAATTCGCCGACCCCGCCACCGAGTTCCGCGCCTTCATCCGCTCCCTCCACTACGAACTTGAGACCGGTTTCCTCCTGCTCGCGCGCACCGTCTCCCCGCACCTCGTCGCCAGCGACTGCCACCTCGCCCTCGACGCCCTCGCCGCCCGCTGCCGCGCCCTCGTCCCCGCGTCCGCCGGCCCCCGCGAACACTGCCACATCCTCAACCGCGTCCTCTTTCACGAACACGGTTTCCGCGGCAACACCGAGCACTTCACCGACCCCCGCAACAGCCTCCTCGACCACGTCCTCGCCCGCCGCACCGGCATCCCGATCTCGCTCAGCATCGTTTACCTCCTCGTCGGCGAACGCCTCGGCCTTCCCCTCGAACCCGTCGGCCTCCCCGGCCATTTCATCGTCGGCTGCTTCGCGGGCGATCTCCCCTTCTTCATCGATCCCTTCGATCAGGGCCGCGTGCTCGACGCCGACGCCGCCCTCGATCTCGCCCGCCGCCACCACATTGATCCGAGCCCGACGGACCTCCTCCCCACGCCCGTCCGCGAAGTCCTCTGCCGCGCCTGCCGCAACCTCGTCAACCACTACACCGCCTCCGCCGACCCCGACCACGCGCGCCTCTTCGCCGGCTTCGTCGGGGAATTCGAGGCCACCCACGCCAAGCACGCCTCGTAGGATTTTCGATCTTGGATTCCCGATTTTCGATTTTGCGCGCCGCGCACGCGCCCGCTTCAATCGAAAATCTGAAATCGAAAATCGAAAATTCCCCGGATCCCGTTTTCACGCTCTCCGATCTCGCCGCCTGGTCGCGCCCCGGCACGTCGCTCGCAGTCCTCGGCCACCCGATCAAGCACTCCGTCAGCCCCCCGATGCACAACGCCGCGCTCGCGCAACTCGCCCGCGCCGACGCCCGCTTCGCCGACTGGAAATATTTCCGCTTCGAAATCCCCCCCGCCGATCTCCCCCGCGCGCTCGACCTCCTGCACGCGAAGAAATTCCGCGGCGTCAACCTCACCGTCCCCCACAAAATCCTCGCCTTCGATCGCGTGGCGGAAGTGGACGCCGCCGCCCGGCCCGTCGGCGCCGTCAACACGCTCCTCTGGCAACCCGCCGGCTGGCACGGCTTCAACACCGACGGCTACGGCCTCGCCACCGCCATCCGCGAAACCCTCGCCCGCGAACTCGCCGGCTCCCACGTGATCCTCCTCGGCGCCGGCGGCGCCGCACGCGGCGCTGCCGTCGAATGCCTCGGCCGCGGCTGCGCCTCGCTCGCCATCGCCAACCGCACCCGCGAAAACCTCGACACCCTCCTCGCCCTGCTCGCGCCCCTCGCCGCCGCGAAAAAAACCCCCCTCCGCGGCTTCGCCTCCGACGCCCCACCCGCCGATTTACCCACCGCCGCGCTCGTCATCAACGCCACCAGCGCCGGCCTAAAGCCCACCGATCCGGCGCCCATCGATCTCGCGGCACTCCCCCGCCCCGCCGCCGTGTTCGACATGATCTACAACCCGCCCGTGACCGCGCTCCTGCGCGACGCCGCCAAGCTCGGCGTCCCACACGCCAACGGTCTCGCGATGCTCGTCCACCAAGGTGCGAAGGCGCTTGAGATCTGGAGTGGCGTGCCGGCACCACGCTCCGCGCCCACGATGGCAGCCGCAGCGCGCGCGGCCATGGGCGCGTGAGTCGAAGTTTCGTCGTGTGCTTTCCCTGCGGCATGTCCAGAAATCCATCGGATGTTTGCTGAATACGCCCAGTTCTCCGCCGCGTTCCCTTGGTTCTTCCCCGTGGTGGCGTTCGTCTTTGGCGCGTGCGTGGGGAGTTTTCTCAACGTCGTGATTTATCGCGTGCCCAAGGAGCAGTCGGTCGTCACGCCCGGCTCACACTGCGGGTGCGGGCAGCCAATCCGGTTCTACGACAACATCCCGATCCTCTCGTGGCTGCTGCTGCGCGGCCGAGCACGGTGCTGCGGGCGGGCGTTCTCGTTTCGTTACCCATTCGTTGAGCTCCTGACGGGCGCGCTGTTCACCGTCTGCTGGCTGCAATTTCCGCCGTGGGTCGCCTTGTGCGGCTGGGTGTTCATGAGCTGCCTGATCGCCGCGACCTTCATCGATCTCGATCATATGATCATCCCGGATGTGTTCACCATCGGGCTCGGTGTGCTCGGGGTGTTCATCTCAATTTTGGTGCCGGCGCTGCACGGACACGACAGCGGAGTCTTCCTTGTCGACAGTTTGCGCGGAGCGCGGGCCGCGGTGCTCGGGCTGCTGATCGGATCGGGCCTCGTGCTGTGGATTGCGCTCATCGCGGAAGCGCTGCTGCGCAAGGAAGCGATGGGCTTCGGCGACGTGAAATTTGTGGGCGC
>JBEANZ010000699.1:0-5569 GCA_041165185.1 Verrucomicrobiota bacterium
GCCGCCCACGCCCTCGGAGACAAACGGAATCCCGAAATACGGATTCGGCGTGCCATCGATGCGCTTCTGATTGGTGTCGACTTGAATGGTCGCACCGGTGAGCTGGTTCATCGTGTAGTTATCGACGCCATCGACGTCCTGCCGCAGCCAGCCGGCGCTGAAGAACAGGTTCGGGAGCAGCTGCTGCTCGATTTCGAGATTGTAGTTCGCGGCGCGCGTATGACCGAAGTTGGTCTGGAGGTGATTGTATTTCGTCCAGTTGTAGATCGATTTGTTGGTCACGCCCGGGATCTGGTAGCTGCCGTAAGTGGCGGGGCGGCCGTTGAGCGTGGTGGTGGGAATCGGGAGATTGATCGAGGAGGACCACTGGCGATCGAGGATGAGGAAGCGCGGATCGCCGGCGGTGTAGCCGAGCGTGGCGGGCGTGGGCGTGGCGGTGGCGGGGTTGGTCTGCGCGGGCGCGTAGAAGACGGGGTTGCGCTGAAAAAACGCGATCGACTGGCCGCCGTCGATCAGGCGCAGCGGACGCGAGGTGTCCTCAAACTGGATGCCGGGGACGAAGAGCGGGGTGTTGAGCGTGCTCGGCGCGCCGGCGCCGAGGATGGTGTTGACGGCGGCGGAGTAGCCGGGGGAGTTGACGTTCGAGACGTAGGGGCCGGTGGTGCGGCCGGTGTCGAGGATGGTGATCGTGCGCGTGGTCGGATCGTAGGCGGGGCGGCCGGCGGCGAACCACGAGCTGACGAAATCGCGCGGCGTGAGCGAATTCGGGCGGTTCGCGTCGTTCTGGTAGTTTTCGGCGGAGCCGCGGATGATCGTTTTCGCGAACGGCTTGAAGGTGACCGCGCCGTATTCGCGGCGGGTGAGGTCTCGCGAGGGCTTCCGTTGGAACTGGGTGTTGTTGTAGAGGAACGCGCCGTAGACGGCCAACTTGCCCTCGATGATCGGGCGGTTGAGCGCGAGCGAGGTGCGGAAGGAGCCGTATTGATCCGTGCGGAGCGTGACCTGATTCGTGGAGCGGTTGAGGGCGGCCTGCGCGGTGGACTGGTTGACTATGCCGGCGGGCGTGCCGAGGCCGAAGAGGAGGGAATTCGGCCCGCGCGTGATTTCGACGGACTGGGTGTTGTAGGTGTCGAAGGGGACGCGGTTGTTGGTCGGGAAATTATTGATCGCGGCGTCGGGGGCGGCGAGGCCGCGGACGCGGTTGGACTGGGCGTTGGTGGTGGTGTCGCCGTTGTTGCCGAAGCTGTAGCCGGCGATGGTGTCCTTCGCGGTGCCACGATCGGTGATCGAGGGAGTGTAGCTGCCGGAGCCCTCCGTGCTGGCCTCGTAGCGGAACACGTCGTTGATATCGAGCGAGGCGGTGTCCTCCATCTGCTGCTTCGTCACGACGGTGATGGAGGCGGCGAGGTCGGCGAGGTTGGTGTTGAGGCGGGAGCCGGCGAGGGTGTTTTCGGCGAAGTAGCCGGAGTCCTTCGAGGTCTGCACCTGAAAGGGCGTGAGGACGACGACGTCCTTTTCCTTGTCCTTCTCGGCGTCCTTCTTGGCCTCGGCGGCGGTCGGGGCGGGGACGGGCTTGGCGGCTTGGGCAAACACGAGCGCGGGGCAGAGCAGCGCGGCGAGCACGAAGGCGGCGGGCCGGGCGCGGGGACTAACGGTTGGGTGGCGGTGGGTTTTCATGGTCAAAAAAATCGGGTGAGGCGGAGGCGGCGGGGCGCCGCGGCGCGCGGGGCGGGTGGGGTGGAGTGGGGGAGGAGGCGGCGGACGCGCCGAGCGGGTCGGTCGCCGGAGCCAATGGAGAATTCGGGCATTGCAATGGCAACGGGTCGCGCTGCCTTACAGTCAATCATGGCCACCACCCCCGCGCCCACGGTCCGCTCGCTCGCGCGCGCTTTGGGGCTCTCGCACACGACGGTATCGGACGCGCTCCGCGGCAAGGGCCGCGTGGATCCCGCGACGATCGCGCGGGTGCGCGCCGCCGCCAAGACGGCCGGCTATCGGCGCAATCCGCTCGCGGCCGCCGTGATGTCCGAGCTGCGGCGCTCGCGCGGCGGGACGTTTCGCGGCGTGCTCGCGGCCGTCGATCTCGTGGAGCCGGCGCGCAGCGATCCGGCGGGCGGATTTCACCGCGCGCTGGTGGCGGGCGGGCGCGCGCGCGCGGCGGAGCTGGGGTTCAAGGTGGAGGAGTTCGTCGTCGACGCGCGCAAGCTCACCGTCCCCCGCCTCGACACGATCCTCCGCTCGCGCGGGATTCACGGCGTGCTCGTGTTGCCCTCGTGGTTCGAGCCGGACTGGAGCGGGCTCGACTGGTCGCACTACGCGGGCGTTTACACCGACTACGTGATCGAGCGGCCGGCGTTGCACTGCGTCTGCTGCAACCACTACCGCTCGACCATGGCGCTCGTCGGCCGGCTCGTGGAGCGCGGCTACACGCGGCCGGGCCTCTACGTGGAGGCCGGGCGCGACCAGCGCACGCAGCACCGGTTTAGCGCGGCGTTTCGCGCGGCGCAGGAAACGCGACCCGCGCTCGACGCCGTGCCGCCGCTCATCGCCGCGGGCCGCGAACGCGGGGAGTTCGAGCGCTGGTTTCGCCGGCACCGCCCGGATGTCGTCATCAGCCACTTCACCGAGGTCATCGACTGGATGGAGGCGTGCGGCGCACGCGTGCCGCGCACGCACGGCTTCGTGAGCCTGAACGTTCTCTACCAGACGCGCCCCTGCGCCGGCCTCGACCAACAGCCGCGCGAACTCGGCGCACGCGCCGTCGAGATGCTCATCGCACAGCTCCAGCGCAACGAGCGCGGCATCCCCGCCTGGCCCACCACGACGACCATCCCCGCGCGTTGGGTGGACGGACCGACCGTGCGCCCGCTGGCGAAATCCTGAGCGGGCGACGAAAAAAGGAGACGGAAAAAAGAGGGCGCTCGCTGGTGCTGCTGACGTGGCTTTCCGCCGCAGCCGTTTCGAGTCCGACCACGCGCGCGTAGGCGCCCGACGCCGCGGTCTGCGGCGATTCGCCGCCAGCGTCCCATCACGAGCCATCCGCCACTGAAAAACCGCGAAGACCCTCCGCCCGATCTCGATCCCCATGGAAAATCCCAAGCCCCGCGCGACCACGCTCGCCCGCTTCCTCTCCGCGCCGCGCGGCATGTTCGACGCCGCCGTGGCACGGGCGTCCCGCCCGTGGTCTGCCCGTGGCATGGGCGTCCCGCCCATGTCTGACGGCGCGCCGCGCCCCCCGCGAGTGGCCCGCCGGTCCCACTCCCGACCATCCCTCGTCCGCGCGCCTATGGGCGCATTTCGACGTTCCATCGCCCTCCGACTTTTGTGCTTTTTCTGGCCAATCGGTTTGGGTCTCAGCACCGCGGCCGTCGTCGCCGCCGAGCCTCCGCCCTGGGCCGCAAGCGAGCCACCGCCCAACCTCATCGTCATCCTCGCCGACGATCTCGGCTACGCGGACCTCGGCTGCTACGGCTCGACGACCATCGCGACCCCGCGCCTCGATCGCATGGCGCGCGAGGGCCTGCGGTTCACCGACGCGTATGCGGCGGCGCCGTTTTGCAGCCCGGCGCGCGCGGCCCTCCTCACGGGCCGTCTCCCCGCGCGCGCTGGCCTGCCCTACGTGCTGTTTCCCACCGAGCACCACGGCCTGCCCGCCGCCGAGATCACGATTGCCGAGTTATTGCGCGGGCGCGGCTACGCGACGGCGTGCGTCGGCAAATGGCACCTCGGCTGGGACGCGCCCTTCCGCCCGCTCGCACAGGGCTTCGACCGTTTCCACGGCCTGCCGCACACGAACGACGTGCGCGAGTGGCGCATCGGCGACGCGTTTACGCAGCTCTCGATGTTCGCGCCGCTCACGCGCGTCGAGGGCGAGCGCGTCGTCGAATCGCCCGTTGATCAGGCCGAACTCACGCGCCACTACACGGAGGAGGCGGTCGCGTTCATTCGCGCGAATCGCGCGCGCCCGTTCTTCCTCTACCTCCCGCACACGATGCCGCACGTCCCGCAATACGCCTCGCCGCGCTTCGCCGGCAAATCGCGCGGCGGCCTTTACGGCGACACCGTCGAGGAGCTCGACTGGAGCACCGGCGTGATCCTCGACACGCTGCGCGAGTTGCAGCTCGACGCGCGCACGCTGGTGATCTTCACCAACGACAACGGCGCCCCCGCCCGCGCCGGCGGCGCGAACACCGCGAAAAAATCCGCGAAGGAAAATTTCCCCGGCCGTCAGCTCGCCGGCAGCAACGGCCCGCTCCGCGCCGGCAAAGGCACGACCTACGAGGGCGGCGTGCGCGTGCCCTTCATCGCGTGGTGGCCGGGCCGCATCGCGCCTCGCGCCGCCGTCACCGCGCCCATCTCGCACCTGGATTTGTTTCCCACGTTCGCCGCACTTGCCGGTGCGCCGCTGCCGGCGGGCGTGACGCTCGACGGCGCGGATGTCACTGCGCTCCTGCTTGGCACGGGCACCCGCGCAGCACGGCCGATCTACCACTACTTCGGCTACCAGGCGCAGGCCGTGCGCGACGGAAAATGGAAACTCATTCTCGCCGTCAACGAACGCCCTTCGCCCCGCCCCGTCAGCCTCTGGTGGGAGCACAATCCCGCCGGCTTCAATACCCAGCACCGTCTCCTCGCCGCCCCAGAGCTCTACGACCTTGAGGCCGACATCGGTGAAACGAACAACCTCGCCGCGTCGCACCCCGAAGTCGTCGCGCGGCTCACGGCGCGCGCCCGTGAGTTCGACGCCGCGCTCCAGCGCGATAAGCGCCCCATGCAGTTCGTCCCCGGCCCGCCCCCGCCCGCGCCCGGCACCGTGCGCACGGTGGAGACCGACGTGATGCGCTATCGGTCCGCGCCGTGAGCAGCGCGCGTCCGTCGTGATTGCCGTTGTCCTTCTCATTCGTAGTGTCCCGCTCCACGCACCCCGCATGAAAGACCGCCGTCTTCTCCTCTGCTCACTCGCGCTGCTGCTGGCTTCGTCACTCGCTGCCGCCGACGCCGAAGCGCTTTTCGTTCGCCGCGTGCTGCCGCTCTTCCACGACAAGTGTCTCGCCTGCCACGGCAACGACGAGGCGAAGATCAAAGGCGGCCTCGACCTGCGCACGCTCGAAAGCGCGCGGGTCGGCGGCGACAGTTTTCGTTCCGCATTCGAGCCGGGAAAACCCGAGGTGAGTCCGCTCTTCCGCGCCATCACGCGGACGGATTCCGACTGGCAGCCGATGCCGCCGAAGGAAGCCGACGCTCTCACCGCCGAGCAAACCGGCTGGCTCAAAGAGTGGATCGCCGGAGGAGCACCGTGGCCCGACGCCGAAAAACAAAAATCCATCGCCGCCGCCCACGCGGAGAAGTGGTCCGCCGAAGACGGCGTCGTGATGAAGACGAGCGGCGGCCTCTCCGCTGACTGGACCAACCGCCGTTACAAACCCGAAGGCATGTGGGCGTATCAACCCGTGCGGAGGCCGGTGGTGCCGGCAGCGCCTGCGGCGCGAGAGAGGGAGAAAAGCAATTCCGCCTTTTCCCCATCTCCCCCTCTCCCCATCTCCCCCTCTTCATCAAACCCCATCGACGC
>JBEANZ010000700.1:0-5193 GCA_041165185.1 Verrucomicrobiota bacterium
TCCCACCCGCCCGCCGAACTCCCGTCGACGCGCAAAAGCGGATCACCGTCTCAAGCACACGGGCACGAAAGCCCCGCCCGGCGATCTCAGCCCCCGATGCGCGGCCGATCATCGAGCGCGGCCACGCGCGGGCGGCGCACGTCGAGTTGCGCGATGAGTTCGGGAAACTCGTGCGCGATGGGCGACGTGGCGAGGTAGGCGAGGGCGTCGGCCTTGTGGCCGCGGGCGCGCAGGCTGGCGTAAACGTGCAGCTCAAACTGCGCGCGCAGCGCGGCGTGCGTCGCGGCGAGGTCGAACCGCGCGAGCACGAAGAGCAACGCCTCGACCGTGGAGAAGCGCGCGGCGTCGGCTTGCGCGCGAAGCCAGTAGCGGCTCTCGCCGGCCATCGGCAGGCTCACGAGCCGGCCCCAGTGGCGCGTCTCCTGCGCCATCGCGGCGGTCTCGCGCCACGAGCCGTCGAGCAGGAGGAGTTGCACGCGCTCCGGCGGCGGGAGCGGCTCGGGCGGCGGCGCGCCGTGCGGGTGCAAGATCCACAGTTCGCGGTCGGGCAACCGGACGTCGGCGGCGCTGAGGCCGCGCTCGCGACGCCAGAGGTGGGCGCGCGCGGCCGGCAAGAGGCGGTGGACAAGTTGGCCCGTGCTGCTCGGGCGAAACGCCTCGCGGTGATGCGTGAGCACATCGAGCGCGAGCGGACACGCGAAGTCGCGGTGCGCCGCGCACACGCACCAGCGCAACGGCAGTCGGCAGCGCACGCAGCGCGGGGCGGAGGGGGCGGTGATGCTGCGCATCGGAGGCGGAAGGCGGGAGACGGGAGAAGGGAGACGGGAAGCGGAATGAAAACAGAGACAGGACCGAAATTGAGACGGGGGCGGGCGGAGTTGGACAGAGCGAGCGTTTTCCGGCGGGCGTTTTTTCGAACCGGTTTGAACCGCTAATCTGCGCTAATTTTCGGAGGTGTCACGGCGGAGGGAGGCGTGCGTGCCTCGCCTAATCGGCGCGGCGCGGAGGCGGCGCGGTGTCACCGCCGCACGAGGTGGGTTCCGCCCGCATGGACGGCCGCCAAATACCAATCGCGACACTTTTGGACCACGGCGTTTGTAGAACCGGCCGTTGGCCGGTTGAGCCCGGCCAGCGGCCGGGCCTACACCCGCAGCGCACCCGAACGGCTACCATGGTTTTGGTTTTTCATGAGCGATGATGAGCGAAGATTAGCGGTTCACTCCGGTTCGGCGGCGCGGGTTTTCGTGCGACGAGTCGGCACGGTTTTCTCCGCGTCCACTCGCGGTTCCCCACCGCGTCACGCCCGGGCTCACGCCGTCGCCACGGAGCGGTCGGCGACGGTGGCGGCGATGTGCGCGAGGATTTCGGCGCGACCGGAGCGCGTTTCCGATGACGAGGAAAACATCGGCGGCAGGTCCGCGCGCCAGGTGCGCATCACGGCCTGAAACGCGGCGATGTTGTTGCCCGTCTGCGTGGCCGACTGCTTGTCGATCTTCGTGAAGATGATCGCGAACGGCACGCGCGTGCCCTCGAGCCACTGGATGAATTCCACGTCGATCGGCTGCGCGGGCAGGCGCGAGTCGATGAGCACGAACACGCGGCGGAGGTTCGCGCGGCCCTCGAGAAAATCGGCGACGGCCTCGTTGAACTCCCGCCGCCGTTGCGCGCCGATCTGCGCGTAGCCGTAGCCGGGGAGATCGACGAGGGTCCAGTCGCCGTTGACGGTGAAAAAGTTGATGAGCTTGGTCTTGCCCGGCGTCTTCGAGACCTTCGCGAGATCGCGGCGCTCCGTGAGCATGTTGATGAGCGAGGACTTACCGACATTGGAGCGGCCGATGAAGGCGAACTCCGGGAGCGCCGAGCGCGGGCACGAGCGCAGATCGGGCGCGCTGACGAGGAACTCGGCGGATATTATTTTCATGGAAACGGAGACGACACGCGCAGCCTACCCGCGCCCCGCCGCGCGCCGCAACCGGCGATTCGGGAAATCCGCGCGCGCGTCCGCGTCCGCGTCGCGGCGGGCGTCCCTGCCCGCCGCGTTTTTCCGACCGCCCCGCCCTCGTAAGCGCGTGCGCGACCGACTTCCGTCAGAACGTCATCCGCACGCCGCCGCCCAGGCTGCGGCCGGGGAGCGGCGCGAACGCCTTGAGGAATGACGCGTGCTCGCGCGCGACGGTGTTGGCGAGGTTGTGCCCGCGCAGGAAAAATTCCCAGCGCACGCGCCGCGCCGCGAGCGTGTAGCTCGCGTCCGCGTTGAGCAGCGCGTAGCCGTCCGTCGTCGCCTCGCCGACGGCGACGCGCGCCTGCGCCTCCGTGCGGCGGCCCTCGACGCCGAGGCGCCAGGTGCCGTCGTCGTAGGTCAGGCGGCCGCCGTAACGCCGCGGCGGGATGCGCGGGAGCGGTTCGCCGGTGGCGGTTTGCTCCGCGCGCACGGTGTCGGCGGTGAGTTCGAGATGCACGCGGCGGCCCTTCTCCTCGAGCAGATGAAACAACAGCTCCGCCTCCGCGCCGCGGAACCGCGCATCGCGGGCGACAAACTGGTAGGGCGTGAGGCCGTCGGGATTGTTCGCCGCCGGAATCGCGCCCGCCGGCAATTCCTCCTGGTAGATGTAGCCGGCGAAGCGATTGGCGAAGACGCCGAGCGCGCCCGTCACGAAGCCCGTGCGCCGGCGCACGCTCAGGTCGACACCGAGGGATCGCTCGCGGCCGAGCCCGCTCGTGCCGATCTCGTAGGCGGCGGTGCCGCCGTGCGGCCCGTTGGAGAACAACTCCTGCGCCGTCGGCAACCGCGTGGTGCGCGCGAGCGACAGCGCGACCGACCAGTCTTTCACCGGATAAAACACCGCGCCGATCGAGGCGCTGGCGCCGGTGGAGTTTCTCCGCTGGCCGGAGCGGGCGGCGTAGCCGCGCACGGCCGGCAGCGCGGCGTCGAGTTCGCCAAGCCGGATGCGCTGGAACTCGCCGCGCGCGCCAAATTGCAGCGAGAGCGCGTCGCTCGCCTTGAACTCTTCGAGCGCAAACACCGCCGCGCTTTCGGTGAGCGCGGCCGGCGTCACGACTTCCTCGCCCTCCGCCGCGAAATCGCTCCGCGCCGCCTGCGCGCCGACGAGGCCCGTGAGCGCGCCGATGGCGACGTGCGGCAACTCGAGCCGGCCCTCGGCGGCCTTGTTGAAAAACGTGGTGTTGGTCGTCGTGCCACCGCTGAGTTCCGCGTGCGTGTAGTCGCCGAGTCCGATCCGCGCCTTCGCGCCGCGAAACGGCCCGAACGCCGCCGTGGTCTCGCCCGCGAGGTCGGCGCGGGTTTGCGTCATCTTGATGCTCGTCGCCGGGTCGTCGCCGGTGGGGACGCCGTAACGCGTTTCGTAGCGCGTGAGCGCCGCGCCCGCGCGGCCCGTGCTCCAGAACCCGCTCACCCCGGCCGCCACGCTGGACGTCTCCGTCGCGCTGCCGGGCAACGCGCCGCGCGGTTGGTTGCGCGGCGCGTCGGCGTCGCTGCGCGCAACGCCCGGGACTGCGAGATCGTCGGTGCGTTGCGCGAGGGCGTTGAGGTGGACGGCGAAGCCGCGCGCGCCGCCGCCGGCCGAGACGAGCGCGGCGCGTTCGCGACCGGCGCCGCCCACGCGCACCTCGGCGGTGCCGTGGGCGCTGCCGTTGGGCGGCGTATCGGGGATCGTGTTGTCGATCACGTTGACCGCGCCGCCGACGGCCGAGCTGCCATAGAGCAGCGTGCTCGGGCCGCGCAGCACCTCGATGCGAGAGGCGAAGAGCGGTTCGAGCGCGGTGTTGTGATCGGGGCTCACGTTCGAGGCGTCGAGCGCGCCCACGCCGTTGTCGAGCACGCGCACGCGGTCCCCGCCGAGGCCCCGAATCACGGGTCGGCTCGCGCCTGGTCCGTAATAGGTGGAGCTCACACCCGGCGTGGCGGAGAGGGTTTCGCCGAGCGTCGCCTGCGCGAGCCGGCGCAACTCGTCGCCGGCGAGCACCGAGGTGCCCTGCGCGAGATCGAAGGCGGTTTTAGGATCGGGACCGGCGCTGACGACGAACGCATCGAGCTTGTTGACCGTCGCGGGGGCGGCGGTTTGCGCGCGACCGGCGGTCGCGGTGGAGAGGACGGAAACGAGGAGGGAAACGGACAGGGAAAAGGAACGAAATGAGGACATGGTGAGGTTGGGTTGAACGGATGCACACACGCGTCCGCGCGGAGGCGCGAAACGCACACAAGCCGCGCCCGTGGCGCAGCGGGAATGACGCTAACGGTTCAACCCAACGGCGGCCCGCGCTCCGGCTGGCGGAGGTAGCGCGGCGAAACCAAAAAGACCTCGCGCACCGTCGTGCGCGCCTCGTCGGCGCGCAACGCGATCGGCGGTGCCATTGTGATCGTGGCGTTGGCCACCGATACGCCGGTCGAAAATTGCACGACCACGCAGCCATCGTCGCCGCCTGAATTTTCGTCGCCGTGCAGCCAGTGGTGCAGCTCGGGGCTCACGGCCAGCACCGTGAGTGCGAGCACAAGCAAGGCGGCACCCGCCGCGAAAATGCGGCGGAACCAATCCTGCACTGCGCGGCGCGGAACGGCGGACATCACGCGGGCACGTTTGGATTCAACTGCGCGGCGTCAAGCGCCCGTCCGCCCGATCGTCGTCCGCCCTATCGCGTCTCTCCCGGCTCGACCGCGCCCGCGATCAGGCGCACGTCGAAGATCCACCACACACCGTCGCGGCGCTCGGCGCGGCCGATAAATTTCCGGCCCGCGCGCGCGGCGGCGAGCACGCTCGCGTCCGCGCGAAAGTCCCGCGCGCCCGCTGCAAACACCCCCGGCGCCTCGTCGAGGCGCACGCGCAGCGCGTCCTTCTCCACGGCGGTGATCGCGCCGCGGATGGCGTGGCCGTCGGGCAGCTCGGGCGTGGTCTCACACTCGCAGGTCTTGCCGGCCTCGCGCAGTTCGCCCTCGGGCACCGTCACGAGCAGCGTGTGGAGCGCGGGCGTTTTCCCCGCGCCGGTGTAGACGGCGGCGAATTGCGCGGTGGTTTTCTCGCCCGCGAAGTCACGCACGAGCGCGAGCTGCGGATAACACCGCGTCGTCGCGGCGCCCGCGGGCGCGAGCGCGGTCGGCTCGTCGGCGGCAAACTCCGGCGACACGCGGCGCAGCCACAGGCTGCCGTCCGTCTCGAGCCACGTCGCGAACAGCGCGCC
>JBEANZ010000701.1:0-4266 GCA_041165185.1 Verrucomicrobiota bacterium
TGCCCGTGATCCAGAGGGCGACGGCGGCGTTGAGCACGATGGTGTCGACGAGGCCGGCGGGGGCGCGGCCGGCAAGCAGGGCGTCGACGAGCGCGAGATTGGTCGCGAGATCGCCGCCGACGAGATCGGTGAAGGGGGCGGGGGCGAGGCCGAAGTCGGCGGCCCGCCACGTGGCGTCGAGGGTGCGGTGCGCGCCGAAGCCGCGCACGTGGTTTTCCGTGGCGGTGGTGAGTTCGTCGATGCCGCGGCCCGGCGCGATGAGGCCGTGAACCGCCACGCCCGACTGCGCGCCGAGCGTGTCGAGGGAGGCGGCGAGTTTTTCCACCCACGGCTCGGCGAACACGCCGAGGAGCAGGTGCGCGGGGCGGGCGGGGTTGAGCAGCGGGCCGAGGAGATTGAAGACCGTGCGCTGGCCGCGCGCGGCGAGGGCCTTGCGCGCGATGGCGACGTGCTTGAGCGCCGGGTGGTGCGCGGGCGCGAACAGAAACGCGAAGCCGAGCGCGTCGAGCGCGGCGCGGTTTTTTTCCGGCGGCGCGGCGAGATCGACGCCGAGCGCCGCGAGCAGGTCGGCGCTGCCGCATTTGGAGGTGATGCCGCGGTTGCCGTGTTTGATGACGGGCACGCCGGCGCTCGCGAGCACGAGCACGACGAGACTGGAAACGTTGAAGCCGCCCGCGTGATCGCCGCCGGTGCCGACGATGTCGATGGCGCGCGGGGCCCACGCGACGAGACCCGGATCGATGGCGCGGGTGCGGAAGGCGGCGGCGAACGCGGCGACTTCGCCGGCGGTCTCGCCCTTCGCGGCGAGTGCGCCGAGCAGGGCGGCCTTGCCCTCGTCGGGCTCGGCCGGATCGGCGAGCGCGGCGGCGGCGAGCTCGACCTCGGCGGGCGCGAGATCGTGGCCGGCGGAGAGACGGGCGGTGAGCGCGGCGAGCGGCGACATGGGCAGACTGATTGCGTCGGGGCTGGGCGTGCGGCAACGAGAATTCAAATCGCGGGCAAATAAATTTGCGCCACCCCGGTGAAACTGAAACCAACGCGCGTGCGCCTCCTCCGAATCCCGCTTCTGCTCGCGTTGCTCTCCGGCGTTGTCGCCGCCCAGCCGAAACCGGTCGCCGCGCCGGCGAAGATATCCGCCGCGCCGATCGCGGAGCTGAAGCTGACGGACGCGATCGTGCTCGGGGTGGTCGAGGGCGTGACGGAGTTTCTGCCGATCTCGTCGACGGGGCACCTCATCGTCGCCACGCACGTGCTCGGGCTCGACGTGACGACGCAACTGAAGGACGCCGACGGCAAGCTGCTCTGGGCAAAGGCGCCCGCCGCCGAGCGCAAGCCGAGCCGCACGGGCGCGATCAAGAAGTGGGCGCTCGGGCTGATCGGGAAGGAATACAAAATCGAGAGCCCCGAGGGCGTGCCGCTCACGCTCGCACGGGCGGCGGCGACCTACACGGTGGTGATCCAGTTCGGCGCGATTGCGGCGGTCGTGTTTCTCTACTGGGCGCAGCTCCGCGCGATCGGGCGCGGGCTGATCGGGCGCGACGTGGCGGGGCTGCGGTTGGCGATCAACCTGCTAATCGCGTTCCTGCCGGCGGCGGCGATCGGGTTTCTGGCGCACGGCTGGATCGACGAGCATTTCACGATCGGGGCGGTGGTGGCGGCGCAGGCGGTGGGCGCGGGGCTGATGCTGTTTGCGGAGCATTGGCGGCGGCGGCACTACCGCGCGCGCTCGACGGACAGCGGGGAAAACGCGCTCGCGCCGCACGCGGCGGCGGGCATCGGGCTCCTGCAAGTGCTCGCGCTCTGGCCGGGCATGAGCCGTTCGATGACGACGATCGTCGGCGGGTATTTCGCGGGGCTCGATCCGCGGCGGTCGGCGGAGTTTAGTTTTCTGCTCGGGTTCGTGACGCTGTCGGCGGCGAGCGTTTACAAGAGCGCGCAGTCGGGCGCGGCGATGATCCAGGTGTTCGGGTGGTCGCACGTGCTCGTGGGCGCGGTGGTCGCGGCGATCACGGCGGCGGTGTGCGTGCGGTGGCTCGTGGGCTGGCTCACGCAGCACGGGCTG
The DNA here is from genome assembly GCA_041165185.1 of Verrucomicrobiota bacterium. Lineage (GTDB taxonomy): Bacteria > Verrucomicrobiota > Verrucomicrobiia > Opitutales > Opitutaceae > JBEANZ01. The sequence continues at coordinate 2,063 of JBEANZ010000701.1, forward strand.
GCGGCGTTTGCGTATTACCGGCTGGGGTTCGCGGTGCTGCTGGCGATTTTGTTTTTGCGGTGAGCGTGGGGTAGCGCGGCGGTTGAACCGCGAATGGACGCGCACCGACGCGAATGAAAGGCGGAGTGGGACGTTACGCGTAGACGCCGCCGCCGAGAAGACGGGGACCCGCGTGGAGGGCGAGGACTTGGCCGGACGCGAGGCCGCGTTGGGGCGCGGCGAATTTGATCCGCGCGGTGCCGCCGCCTTCGGGAAAAAATTCCAACGGCACGCGCGGGTCGCGGTAGCGCACGCGGCCTTCGAGCGCGCAGGGCGTTTCAATCGGCTCGCCGATCCAACTGAGCGAGTGGACGCGGATTTCGGTTTGGAAGAGGCCGGGCGCGTCGGGGTGATCGAAGGCGACGAGGAGCGCGCGGTCGGCGGCGCGTTTGCCGACGACGACGTAGGCTTGGTGATCGGTGTTGGAGGGGATGCGGATGCCGCGGCGCTGGCCGAGCGTGTAGAAATGGAGGCCGCGGTGCTGGCCGAGCGTGCGGCCATCGGTCGCGCGGACGATGGGGCCGGGGGCGTCGGGGACGTAGGCGCGGAGGAAATCGGCCATCTTCACCTCGCCGATGAAGCAGATGCCCTGGCTGTCTTTTTTCTCGGCGGTGGGGAGGCCGGCGTCGCGGGCGAGGGCGCGGAGTTCGGGCTTGAGGAGGTGGCCGATGGGGAAGCGGGCGGCGGCGAGTTGGGGCTGGGAGAGGAGGGCGAGGAAGTAGGATTGGTCCTTGTTGGGGTCGGCGCCTTCCAGAAGAAGCTGAGAGCTGAGAGCTGAGAGCTGAGAGCGACCGACGTGCGGATCGGAATCGTAGCCGGCTTCGGCGGGACGCATGCCGGCGGGCGCGGGTTGAGCGCGAGCGAGCTCGCGGCCTACGGGGGGCGGGGTGGAACGCGTTGCCCCCAACGCGTTTTCGGGGCCAAGCGCGTTGGGGGCAACGCGCTCCACCTGCCGCGCGTAGTGGCCGGTGGCGACGGACGTGAAGCCGTGGTCGCGGGCGTAGGCGAGGAACACGCCGAACTTGATCTCACGGTTGCACATGATGTCGGGGTTCGGCGTGAGGCCGCGGGCGTAGCCGTCAAGGAGGTAGGCGACGACGCGTTCGCGGTAGTCGCGCATGAGGTTCACGACGCGAAACTCGATGCCGATTTTTTCGCAGACGGCGCGGGCGTCCTCGATGTCGCGTTGCCACGGGCAGTCGCCCACGAGGTTGTCCTCGTTGATCCAGTTTTTCATGTAGGCGCCGACGAGGTCGTGGCCCTGTTGTTTGAGGAGGAGCGCGGCGACGGAGCTGTCGACGCCGCCGGACAGGGCGACGAGGATTTTTTCGCGGGAGGGCGAGGTCGGTGGCACGGGTGGGAAGTTTCTCCGGGATCTTTCTCTTCCGTCTTTATCTTTCTCTTTCGTCAGGGACTCGGCGGAAGGGAGAAAGATAAAGAGAAAGAGGATCGAGAAAGATCAAAGCCTCGCGGCGGGGGGAGCCGGATTAGCGCGGGGGGACGAGGAGCCGGGATTTTTTTTCGGGGGGGAGATTCGTGGCGTCGAGCCAGGCGCGGGCGGCGGCGGGGTGTTGCGCGAGCCAGTAGGAGAAGGCGCCGGCGAGCGTCGCGGTGGGGGCGCCGTTGGCGTCGAGTTTCGCGGCCCAGCGCGTTGCGGCTTCGGGATCCGTGCGGGCCCAGGAGGAGGCGATCATCGTGCGGGCGGCGGCGCCGGAGGGGCCGGGGGCGGTGGTGTCGATCCAGGCGATGGCGCGGGGGGCGTCGAGGGCGGCGAAGCGGTTGGCGACGCGGAGAAGCGCGGAGCCGCGGTCGGGGCCGGGGGGCATTTCGCCGACGTAGCGTGTGGCGGCGGCGGGGTCGCGGGCGGTGAGGAGTTCGAGGGCGTAGTTGCGCGCGGCGACTTTCGAGGCGGGGTCGGAAAGGGTGTCGGCCCACGCGACGGCGGCGGGGGAGTCGGAGGTGGCGAGGGCGCGGACGATGGCGAGGGCGGCGTGTTGTTGGGTCGGGCCGGCGGGGAGGAGCGCGACGATGGCGGCGGCGGCGCGGGGATCGGTGGCGGTGAGTTTTTCGAGGGCGGAGGCGATGATGCGTTCGCGGGAAGTGGCGGGGAGCGCGGCGGCGGCGAGTTCGATGGCGCGGTGCGGATCGGCGGCGGCGAGGTTGAG
>JBEANZ010000702.1:0-13065 GCA_041165185.1 Verrucomicrobiota bacterium
CGGGCGTCCCTGCCCGCCGGTCCGATGCGGCGATCAAACCTCGGCGGGCAGGGACGCCCGCCGCTACTCAAGCCCTTCAAGGCGACGGCGGAAACCCCCGCTCCAGCTGCCCATACAGCCCCACCATCGCCGCATCCAGCTGCGCCCCGCCCGCGATCAGTTCCTTCAACACCGCGTGGCACCCGGCGAGCGCTTCCCTCGCCGCCGCTTCGTCTCCCGCCGCTTGCGCCCGCTGATAGGTCAGGGAAAACGACACCGCCGCCGTGCGGCCGTAAAACACCGAGCCCCGGTTGCTGTGAAATAACCCCAGCGACAACTCCAGTGATCTCCGCTGGAGCGCGAGCGCCGCCGGCGCCGCCGCGGGGCCGGCCTGCTTCGCCCGCACGGCCGACATCCGCTCGAGGCTGATCGCCAGATCCCGCGCCGCCTGCGCGCTCTGCGGATTCGCCGCCAGCAGCGCCTCGCTGATCTTCAAATTTCGCTCGTAGTATTTCAGCGCCTGCGCCGCGTCCCCGGTCTGCCCCCGGCGAGCCAAAAAATCCGCCAGCTTGTTCAGCGACACCGAAACGTTGCGGGCGGCGTCGGCGGAATCGGGATTCGCGGCCAGCAGCTTCTCGGTGACTTGCAGGCATCGCTCATAGCAACGCAAAGCTTCCTCTGCATCACCCGGCAAGCCGCGCGCCGTCCGAAAGTCTCCGAGCCGTTGCAGTCCCGCCGCCACGTCCCGCGCCGCCTGCGCGCTCTGCGGATTCGCCGCCAGCAACGCCTCGCGCACCTCCAGGCTCCGCTCGTAGTATTTCAGCGCCTGCGCCGCGTCCCCGCTCTGCCCCCGGCTCGCCAAAAAATCCCCAAGTCTTTCGAGCGACACCGACACGTCCCGCGCCGCCTGCGCGCTCTGCGGATTCGCCGAGAGGCTTCGCTCCGTGACTTCGTGGTAGAGCCGCAGAAATTCCTCCGCCACATCGAGGCGACCGACCTCCTGTTCGATCGTCCCGACGACGCCGGCGATGTGCGCGACTTCCCAGAGTGTCGCCGGGTCATGCCGCGAAGATTCCTGCAGCGTCAGGGCGAAATCCTCCACCTTACCCCGGAGCACGCGCGCGCGTTGTTCAGCTCGTTCGCCCAACCGCGCCCGCACGTGCGCCGCCACCATGCGATGCAGCCGCGCCACTTCCGGATGCTCGCCCGGCGTGAGCAGCCGCAAGCCCTCCAGCCGGCGGCGCACCTTGGCCCACGGCTCCTCCTCGCCCGGCCGTGCCGCGAGTGCGTCCGCGTGGTCCTGCTCGACGAGCGCCTCCAGCCACGGCCACGGCACGCTGTCGGGCGGGAGCAGCGCGGCGTAGTCGAGCGCGGCGCGTTCGGCGGCGCCCAGCGGCGCGAGCGTCTGGTCGAGCACGAGGGCGAGGCGTTTCTCGCGGTGGTGCAGCTCGTCCTCACCGGTCGCGCCGAGCGGCAGCGCATCGACGCTCACGAGGCCCGCCGCGCGCAGGTGCGCGAGGTAGTCGGCGGGGCGCAAGGTGGGATTGAGCCCGAGGTGCACGGCCACGCGCTCGACCTCGAGCGTGAAGCACCCAAGCTCGCACACGATGGCGCGCGCGGCGGGCTCGTCCTCCGCCGGCACCGCGAAGTCCGGCCGCCGCCCGTCGGGGTCGCGCGGCGGCTGGTGGTTGCGCAGGAGGTCCACCGCATCGTCCTCGTCGAGCGAGCTCATCTCGTGAAACGCGATGGCACCGGGCGTGGTGCCGAAGTCCGCCGGGCCGAGCCGCGTGGTCGCCACCACGCGCAGCCAATCCTCGGCGGGCAGGAGGGCTCGCTGGGTTTTCGAGAGGAGCGCGGGCACGGAGACGTTGTCGAGGATGAGCAGGCAGGCCGCGCCGCCATCGCGGTCGCGTGCGGCGGCGGCGCGCGCCTGCTCCTTCAGCCGCACGAGCACGCGCACGCCGCGCTGCGCCGCCGTCTCCTCCGGCCCGGCCGAAGGCGGGATGCCGAACCGCGCATCGCCCGCGAGCTGGCCGAGCAGCGGCAAAATCTCCGTGCGACCCTCCGCCTCCAACACCCAGAGCCCGCCGGGAAACGAGTCCGCGTGCGAGTGCGCGTAGCTGATGGCGAACTCCGTCTTGCCCTGCCCACCGAGGCCGTTGACGGCGGTCACGACGCCGACCGCGCCGTCGCGCAGGAGCGTCTCGTGCAGCGCGACGAGCTGTTTGGCGCGGCCGACGAAGTGCGGGTTGTATTCGCGGAGGTTGCCCGGCGCGTCGGCCGCGCGACGTGTGCGCGCGACGCGGTCGGTGAGCTGGCCCGCGAGTTCGTCGAGCCGGCGCTTCACGTCGTCCTCGGCGAGCGCGGCGGAGCCGGCGGGGAACCACGGGCGGAAATCGTAGTGGTTGAACCGCCGGATGGCCGCGTGCCACTCGCGCCAGCGCGGGATGAATTTTTCCAGCTCGCCCGCGCGGTAGTGCCCGCGCCGCACAAACGCCTCGAACGCCGCCGTCGCCTGCTCGTCCGAGCCCGGCGCCTCGACGAAATACACCGGCGCGACGCTCTCGTGGCCGACGAGGCGCGAGGCCTTGTGGCGGTGAAACTCCTCCCATTCCCAGAGGCAGTTGTCGCTTTTGAAGTAGTCGGGCGAGAGGCAGACGAGGAGGATTTTGGATTGCCGAATCCCCGCGAGGATTTTGTGCCGCCAGTCGTCCATGCCCTTGATGTCGTCCATATCGTAGAACGGGTGGACAGCCAGAGGTGCCGTGGAGAATCGCCGGTGCCGCGCGAGGATCTCGTCGCGCAACGTCTCGACCCAGCCGCGCGCATCGCCGGGGTGGCGCGGCGCGTTGTCCTTCCGCGCGTAGCTGAGGAACAACTCAAACGGCCCGGTGGGCGGCGGCGGGGAATCAGCGGGCGTCGGCATGGCGGGGCGGGCGGAGAGGGTGGCGGGGGCGGGCGGCGAGGACGGGTGGGGTGGGGGCGCGTCGAGTCCGCGCGGCGGTGCGCGAAACGCAAGGCTGCGGGCGGGGCGTAGCGCAGGGGTAGGGCAGGGTCTCTGACCCGCCCTTTCCGCCGCCCACCCCTGCGGCTTCGCACGCTGAACCCAAGCCAGGGCGGGTCAGAGACCCTGCCCTACCTCGGAGCCCTACCTCGGACGCCCCGCCCGTCCGAGACCGGCGCTACTTTTTTCCCAGTGCTTCCAGCACCGTCCCGGGCGTGAGCACTTCGGGGAGGATCACGGGGTCGGTCTGGCCGGGGAGCCAGATGACGTTGAAGGGGACGGCGCTGCGTTGGTAGGCGGCGAGTTCCGCCGTGATCTGGGGGTCCTTCTTCGTCCAGTCGGCGCGGAGCGTGGCGATTTTTTTCGCGGCGAAAATTTTCCGCACGGCGTCGTTGCGAAACACCAGGCGCTTGTTCGTCTGGCACGTCGCGCACCAAAGCGCGGTGAAATCCACATAGACCGGGCGGCCTTCGGCGCGGAGTTTTGCGACGGTCTCGGGGCTCCATTTTTCCCAGACGACGGGCGGCGCGGCGTCGGTCGTCGCGGTGGCGGACGCGCTGGACGCGGATGCGGATGCGGCGGTCGCGGCTGTGGCGGCGGCGTGGGCGTCGGCCACGCGCGGCCACGCGAGCCAGAGGCCGCTCGCGCCGACGACGACGAGGCCGGCGTGGCCGAAGCGCGCGCGGCCGGTCGTGGCGCCGGGGGCGTGCCAGCGGCCGTAGATCCAGACGGCGAGCGCGATGAGCGTGAGGCCGAGGAGGGCGTTGAGCATTTCCTCCTGTTCGACTTGCGCGGTGAGCACCCACGCGAGCCAGCCGACCGTCGCGTAGAGCGGGAAGGCCATGAACTGCTTAAACGTCTCCATCCACGCGCCGGGCCGCGGGAGGAGTTTCACCGCCGCCGGGAAAATCGAGAGCAACAGATACGGCGCCGAGAGCCCCACCGCGATGGCCGTGAAAATCACGAACGACTCCGCCACCGGCACCGCGAGCGCCACCCCGAGCGCGGGCGCGAGAAACGGCGCGCTGCACGGCGTCGCCACCACGGTCGCGAGCACGCCCGTGAAAAACGAGCCGGCAAAACCGGACTTCGACTGCAATTCGCCGCCGACCGCCGTCGCGGCGAGCCCGAATTCGAACACGCCGCTCATGTTCAGCGCGAACACGAGCATCACCGCCGCGAGCGTGAGCACGAAGCGCGGGTCCTGGAGCTGGAAGCCCCAGCCGACCTGCTGGCCGCTCGCGCGCAGCACGGCGAGGACGGCCGCGAGCGTCCAAAACGAGAGCAACACGCCGAGGGCGAACACGAGCCCATGCGCGACGACTTTGCGGCGGTCGTGGCCGGCCTCCTTGACGAAGCCGAGGATCTTGATGCCGAGGACGGGGAAGACGCAGGGCATGAAGTTGAGGACGAGTCCGCCGAGGAGCGCGAGGGCGAGCGTGGCGAGGAGACTCGCGGGCGCGGGGGCGGCGGAGCGCCCGGACGCGGCGGCGGGCGTGCCCGCGCTCGCGGCGGCGGCCGCGATCACGAGGGGCACCTCGACGCGGAGGCCGCGCAGCGCGCCGCCGGCCAGCCAGCCGGATTCGGCGGTGAGGACGCCGAGGAAGTTTTTCGCGTTGGCCGGCGCATCGTCGCCGACGGGGAGCACAAACGTAAACCCGCCGCGGCCGTCGGCGGAAATTTTCTGCGGCAGATCGTAGGCGACGAGCGAATCGTCGGTGAACACGTGGAGGTCTTTCGGCGCGAGCGTGGGGTTGGCGGCGGGAGTAACGGACGTAGGGGATGCGGTCGGCGCGACGGCGGACGATGTGGGCGCGGCGGACGCCGCGGCGGGCGTGACGGCGAGCGTGAGGGTTTTCCCGGCGCGGGTGGCGGTGACTTGCCACGCGGCGGCGGCGCGGGGGAGGGCGGCGAGGGTGGCGCGGATTTTTTCACCCCATGCGGCGTCGGGCGCGGGCGCGGCGGCGGCGACGGGGAGCGTGAGCGCGACGTCCGCGAAGCCGGGCACGCAGATGTCGGCGCACATGAGCCAGTCGGCCTTGGCGGCGAGCGCGACGGTGTCGCCCGGCCGGAGATCGGCGGGCGGCGTGAGCGTGACCGGGAGGAGGAGGTCGCCCTCGTAACCGGTGCCGGTGATGTTGCCGGCCTTGTCGGCGATGACGTGCGGGGCGGGCCAGAGGATCTCGGACGCGGTCCAGCCGGGCGGGAGTTTCCACTTGAGCGCGGTGGCGAGGCCGGTGCCGGGATTTTTCCAGTAGGTGTGCCAGTGCGCGTCGTGGACGAGCCGCAGCGCGACGGTAAACGCGCGCCCCGGCTGCACGGAGGCATCCGCCGCGACGAGCGAGGCCTGCACGTGTGACGGCGCCACCGCGGCGCGGGCCGGCGCGGCAGCGGCGGCGAACGCGAGCCCCATCACCACAAACGTCGTGAACCCCGCGAACCCCGCGAATGTCGCGAAGGCGGAGAAGGCGGCGAACCGCCGGGTGAAAACGAGCGCGGCGGCAGAAAAAAATCGGCGGGGCGAAAACGACAGCATGGCGCGGGAGAGTGGAGGTTTCGGTGCGAGGCGCAAACGCGCCCGGAAATTCCTGCGGGCGCGCCGCCCCGCGCGCGAATCCGAAATCGCCGCGCGCCGACGACAGCGGCGCAACGGGCGAGACCGCCGTTGGCGCAGGCGTTTCGCCGTGGACGTGCCGGCCCCCGGCCCGCCCGTCGCCGCAACCATGGGCGAGACGCCCATGCCACCCCTCCGCGCCCCTTCGCGCTCGCCGCGCGCCGTGCGTCCGCGCAGAAACTTTTCCGCGACTTTCCGGCGCGGGCCGTGTTCTCGGCATGAACGATGTCCCTCCAGTGCACACACCACCCTCGGGCCTGAACCCCCCGGCCGACTTCACGACGTTTATGCGCGCCTATCAGGACATGGTCTTCTCCACCGCCGCCCGCCTCACCGGCAACGCCGCGCAAGCCGAGGACATTTCCCAGGACGTGTTTCTCAAGGCCCACGCCCACTTCGACATGCTCCGCACCAGCCCCACCGCCGGCGGCTGGCTCAAGACCGTCGCCACCAACCTCTCCCTCAACCACCTCTCCCGCTACCGCAACCGCTGGAAATTTTTCTCCGAGTTCCGCCGCGACGACGCCGCCGAGGCCGACTCCCCCCCCGTCGATTTCGCCGCGCCCGACACCTTCTTCGCCGGCGTCGATGCCGACGAACGCCGCGCCCTCCTCGAACGCGCCCTCGACCAGCTCCCCGCCCACCAACGCGTGCCGCTCGTGCTCTTCCACTTTGAGGACCTGCCCTACGACGACATCGCGAAAAAACTCGGCGTCTCCCTCGCCAAGGTGAAAACCGACATCCTCCGCGCCCGCGCCGCCCTCGCCAAAATTCTCGCCCGCTCCGGCGCCGCCCACGAGCCCCTCATCAACTGATCCCGCGCCGCTCACGCGAACGCCACCGCCGCCGCCCACGCCATCGCAAACGCCGCCACCACCACCATGACCCCCTCTCCCGATCCCCGCGAAAACCTCGAACACGCGCTCCACCGCGCCCTCCGCGCGCTCCCGCCGCGCCGCGCCCCGCACACGCTCTCGGTCCGCGTGCTCGCCGAGCTCGCGCGCCGCGCCGCGCTCCCTTGGTGGCGCCAGAGCTACGCGCACTGGCCCGCCGCCATGCGTGCCGCGTTTTTCCTCCTCTCCGCCGCCGCCGCCGCGCTCGTCGTCGCGGGCAGCGTCGCGCTCTTCCGCGGGGCCGATGCCACCGTCGCCTCCGCCGCCCTCGCCTACCAACCCGCCCTCGAATTCGTCGCCTCGCTCGCCGGCTCCGCCGCCGCGATCTACGAGGCGATCCCGCGCCTCTGGCTCGCCGGGGCGTTTGCCCTCGTCGTCGCCGCCTACGCCGCGCTCGTCGGCGTCGGCGCGGTGGCCTACCGCGCGTTCGCCGTGCGCCGCTGAAGAAAAACCTTGTCCGCCATGACCACCCCTTCCCGCCAACTCTTCCTCGGCGCCGCCGTTGCGTTTGGCTTCGCGTTTCTCCTCGCCGCCATCGCGCAGGAAAATCCCGCCGCCGCGCCCGCCTCACTGGCCGCACCTGCCGCGCAATCACCCGCCGCCGCTCCGGCAACCGCCACGCCCCCGACCCCAGCCGCGCCCGTCGCGCCCGCCGCCGCGACCGCAACCGCCCCAGCGCCCACCACGCCGCCCGCCGTCGCCCCGCCCCTCGTCAACCCGCCGCCGCCCGGCGCGCCGACCATCGAGCCCGCGCCCACGCCCGATCCCGCGCCGCCGGCGAAGGCCGCCCCCGCGAAAAAATCCCGCGTCCGCTCCATCCCGCGCATCTCCGTTTCCCCCGGCGGCCGCCACGGCGATCAGGTCCGCGTGATGGGCGACAACACCGTCGCCGCCGGCACCACGGTGCGCGGCCGGCTCGTGACCGTGATGGGCGACGTCACCATCGACGGCACCGTCGAACGCGACGTCGTGACCACGCTCGGCAACACCGTCATCAACGGCACCGTGCGCGGCAAAGTCGTCAGCGCGATCGGTGACATCACCATCGGGCCCGACGCGCGCATCGAGGGCGACGTGCTCTGCAAACTCGGCGAGATCTCGCGCGCCGAGGGCGCCGTCGTCGTCGGCAAAATCCTCACGCTCGGCGAGGGCGACCACCTCGACCTCGACTTGCCGCTGGGCTCGTGGTGGCGCAACGGCCTCAGCCACGGCCGCCCGCTCGCGTTTGGCCCGGAGCTCGGCTGGTTGTGGGGCGTCGCGGCGGTCTCGCTCGCGTTTTACGTGCTGCTCGCGCTCGCGTTTCCCGGCGGCGTGCGCCGCTGCGGCGAGACGCTCGTGCGCCGCCCCATCATGGCCATCGTCGCCTCGATGCTCGCGCTGCTCGCGCTGCCGCTGCTGTTCCTCCTCCTCTGCGTGACCATCGTCGGCATCCCCGTCGCGCTGCTCTTCCTGCCGCTCGGCGTGGTGCTCGCCGTGATGTTTGGCCGCGCGGCGGTCTACGCGCTGATCGGTAAACTCCTCCTCGGCGAACGCAGCCACCCCGCGCTCGCCATCGTCGTGGGCGGGCTGATTTTTCTCGTGCTGTATTACGTGCCGATCGCCGGCCTCGCGCTCTGGCTCGGCGTCGCCTGGATCGGCTTTGGCGCCGTGGTCGTGACGCTGTTTTCCAGCTCGGGCAAAAAGAACAACGCCGCGGCGCCCGTCGCACCCGTCGCGCCGTCGGCTCCGCCTACACCGGTCGCGCCCGCTCCCGTCACGGCGCCTGTGGCAACGCCCGCGATGGCTGCGTTCGTCGCTCCTGTTTCCGTCGCGGCGACGCCGACCACGGTCCCCGCTGCGGTGCCCTCGCCCGCATTCGTCACCGCGCCATCGATCGATGCCGCGACGATGCCCGCCGCGACCCTCGCCCCGCCCGCCCTCGTGGGCGACATCGCCGCCGATCCAAACCCGAGCGCGGCCAACCCGCCGCCGTTCACCTCTGCGCCCGCGCCCACGCCTGCGCCGACGTTTGGCGCGACCCCGGTCGAGCCCGGGTTTGGGACGGCGCCACGCGTGTCACCGGGCTTCGGCGCAAGCGCGGCGGCTGCTACGCCGCCGCCACCGCCGCCGCCGTTCGCGCCGCAAGGCGCGCCGGCGGGCGCGGCGAATCCGCCGATCACGTCCGCCGCCGGGCTGGCACGGGCGGGCTTTTGGATTCGGATGGGAGCGCTCGGGATCGACTTCCTGATCATCATGGCGTGCTTCGTTTGGTGGGCGTTCCCGCTCGTGCCGCCGATGCTGGCAGCCTACGCGGCGTGGATGTGGAAGGCGCGCGGCACCACGATCGGCGGCATCGTCTGCGGGCTCCAAGTCGTGCGCCTCGATGATCGGCCGCTCGACTGGCCGACCGCGGTGGTGCGGGCGTTGGGATGTTTTCTATCGTTCGTTACGCTCGGCTTCGGATTCATCTGGGTGGCTTTCGACGAGGAGAAACAATCCTGGCACGACAAAATCGCCGGCACGACGGTCGTCCTCGCGCCGAAACGCCTCTCGCTCGTGTGAGCGAGGGCGGCCCGGAGTAGGGCAGGGTCTCCGACCCGCCCTTTCGCGCGTGGAGTGTTCGGACTGAGCCGGACCCATGCAGTTGAGAAACCGCGAACGAACACGAATGACCGCGAATCCGGAGGAATCAAAACGGAGAGACCGGGCACATGCTCCGCTCACGGTTTGGTGCGGACCGCCGGAGGCTTGATTTTTATTCGCGTCGATTCGCGTCCATTCGCCGTTCCACTGCATCGTTCCGGCTGAGGGCGGGTCGGAGACCCCGCCCTACTGTCGGACGGCGCTCGCGGCGAATCGCGGAAATAAATCCCCCTCCGCCGGCGGCGTCGCGGCGGCGAGCGCGGCGTTCATCGCGCGGTCGAGTTCGCCGGTGAGGGCGTTGCTTTCCTGCGGGCGCGTGTTGAAAAACGCCGCCCACGTCCAGCCGTTCGCGAGGCGGACCTGATAGGTGATCGTGCCGGGCAGCGAGCCGCCGTGCCACCAGTTCGCGCCAAGGCCGGCGCCGCGCACGGGGCGGATGTTGATGCCGAAACCGTAATACGCCGCCGCGCCCACCGCCACCGGCGGCGCGGGCCGCGCGGTGAGTTCCGCGATTGAGGCCGCGGCGAGCAGCGCGGGCGGACGCGACCCGTCGAGCGCGCACACGAGCCGCACGTAGTCGATCGCGTTGGCGATCCACGCGCCGTGGGCGTCCATCGCCTCGAGGTGAAAACCGCCGTCGGGCGCGGCGACGGGCTCGCGCACGCCCGGGAAAACGGCGGGGAAGCGGCGCGCGCCGGGTTCGTCGTAGTAGCGCACCTCGTCCGCCGCGCGGTCGGGCCACAGCGAGCGGCCGAGCGCGAAACCGCCCGCGCCCGCCGGTGCGAGCACGCGCGCCTGCACGAAGTCGGCGTAGGGCTGGCCGGAGATTTTTTCGACGAGGCGGCCGAGGACGTTGTAGCCGAAATTGGAGTAGGCGTATTTCGCGCCGGGATCGAAATCGAGCGGGCGGCCCATCATGTAGCGGAGGATCGCGGCGGCGCTCGCCGGCGCGGGCGTCTGCGTGGCGGCGGCGATGTCGCGCGGCTTGAACATCGGATCGCCGCTCGCGGCGCGATCCCAGCCGGCGGTGTGCTGGAGGAGTTGGCGCACGGTGATCGCGGCGAGGCGCGGATCGGCGGTGGTGCCGGGGGGCGGGGCGAACTCGGGCAGCAGCGCAAACGCGGGGGCGTCGAGAGTGAGTTTCCCATCCTCGACAAGTTTGAGCACGGCGACGGCGGTGAGGAGTTTGCTCAGGCTTGCGAGGCGGAAACGCGCCGTGGGCGTGACGGGCGCGCGGGTGTCGAGGTCCGCGAAACCGTAGCCGCGCGCGAGCACGAGCCGGCCATGGCGGGCGACGGCGAGCTGCGCGCCGGGCACGGCGAATTTCTCCATCAACCCGAGCATCACGGCGTCCGCCCCCGTCAGTCCCGCGAGCGCGGCGCCGGTGATGGGCGGGGCGACGGGTGCGGTGAGTGTGGCCGGAGTGGCGGGGGCGCTGGAGTTGCTAGGCGCGGGCTGCGCGTGGGCGCTGACGGCGACCAACGCCAGCGCGAGCAGCAGGCGGAAAGGGGCGGCGTGGAGGGAAACGGTGGAGCGGGCCGAGGGCATGGCGGAAGGCGAGGGGAAGGGCGGGCGCGGGACGAAGGCAACCGGCGTTTGTTCACACCGCGCGGGCGGCGGCGCGACCCGCGTGTGGCCTTCTCTCCGGGGTAAGGCTCGCTAATTGTCGGGCGGGGGACGGGCGCGCGCTTTACTTCGCCGGGGCGTGCGCTGAGTTTGCGCGGCGTTTTGCGTTCCGACCCCAACCGCTGATTTCTCGATGAACCTCGTCAGCTCCCTCTTCTCCTCCTCCATCGGCCGAAAAATCCTGATGGCCGTCACCGGCGTCATCCTGATCGGCTTTGTCGTCGGTCACCTCGTGGGCAACCTTCAGGTGTTTCAGCATCCGGACCACCTGAATGGTTACGCGCAGTTCCTCCACCAGCTCGGGCCGCTCCTCTGGATTGCGCGGCTCGGGCTCATCGCGAGCGCGGTGATTCACATCTGGGCCGCGACCGTGCTCACGCTGGAAAACAAGCGGGCGCGCGGCAGCGACTACGGTTTTCAAAACACCATCCGCGCCACGCTCGCCTCGCGCATGATGAAGTGGACGGGCCTCGTCGTGCTGGCGTTTCTGATTTACCACCTCGCGCACTTCACGCTCGGCGGCGCGCAGGCGGCGACGTTCAAGGAAACACTGCCGCGCTACGAGATGAGCGGGGATTATCGGGTGGCGGGCTTCGTCGTCGTCCACGCCGGCGCGAAAGTGGCCGACGTCCACTCGATGGTTATCCTCGGTTTTCAAAACAAGATCGTGTCGCTCTTCTACATCGTCGCGGTGGGGCTGCTGAGTTTCCACCTGTTGCACGGCTTCGAGAGCCTGTTTCAGACGCTCGGGCTGCGATCCGAAAAATGGTCCGGCGCGTTGCGCAGACTCGCGGCGGTGTTTTGCGCGGCCTATTTCTTTTTCAACCTCACCATCCCCGGCACCGTGATCGCGGGGGGATTGAAGCCCCGCGCCGCCGTCGCGGCCAAGGCTGAAGGAACGAAGAACTGAAGGGCTGAAACCAAGCCCTGCACTCCGCACATCGCCCCGGATTTCCTCCCCGCACCCGCCACGCGCCCCCTTCAGCCGTTCAGTCTTTCAGCATTTTCCCCTCTGCCATGGCCACGCTCGACTCCAAGATCCCGCCCGGTCCGCTCGCTGACAAGTGGCGCAACCACAAGGCGAACATCAAGCTCGTCAACCCCGCCAACAAACGGAAATACGAGGTCATCGTCGTCGGCGCCGGCCTCGCGGGCGCGTCCGCCGCGTCGTCGCTCGGCGATCTCGGCTACAAGGTGAAGTGCTTCGTGTTTCACGACAGCCCGCGCCGCGCCCACTCGATCGCCGCGCAGGGCGGCATCAACGCCGCGAAAAATTACCAGAACGACGGCGACAGCGTGCACCGGCTCTTCTACGACACGCTCAAGGGCGGCGACTACCGCGCGCGCGAGGCCAACGTCCACCGCCTCGCCGAGGTGTCCGTCAACATCATCGACCAGTGCGCCGCGCTCGGCGTGCCGTTTGCGCGCGAGTATGGCGGCTTGTTGGCGAACCGCTCCTTCGGCGGCGCGCAGGTGAGCCGCACGTTTTACGCGCGCGGTCAGACGGGCCAGCAGCTCCTGCTCGGCGCCTACTCCGCGCTCTCGCGCTCGGTCGGCCAGGGCCTCGTCGAGCTCCACACGCACTCCGAGATGCTCGATCTCGTGATCGTCGATGGGCAGGCGAAGGGCATCATCGTCCGCGATCTCGTCACGGGAAAAATCACGCGCCACGCGGCCGACGCCGTCGTGCTCGCGACCGGCGGCTACGGCAACGTCTTCAATCTCGCGACCTACGCCCGCCAGTCCAACGCCACCGCGATCTGGCGCGCCTACAAGCGCGGCGCGTGCATCTCGAATCTCTGCTACACGCAGATCCACCCGACGTGCATTCCCGTGAGCGGCGACTACCAGTCGAAGCTCACGCTCATGAGCGAGTCGCTCCGCAACGACGGCCGCATCTGGGCGCCGAAGAAAAAAGAGGACGCCCGCAAAAACCCGAACGACATCCCCGAGGCCGACCGCGACTATTACCTCGAGCGGATGTATCCCGCGTTCGGCAATCTCTGCCCGCGCGACATCGCGTCGCGCGCCGCGAAGCGCGTGTGCGACGAAGGCCGCGGCGTCGGTGAGACGGGCCTCGGCGTTTACCTCGACTTCGCCGATGCCATCAAGCGCCTCGGCGAAAACGGCGTGCGCGAGCGCTACGGCAACCTCTTCGACATCTACCACGAGATCACCGCCGAGAGCGCCTACCAGGTGCCGATGCGCATCTTCCCCGCCGTCCACTACACGATGGGTGGCCTCTGGGTTGACTACAATTTGATGTCGAACGTCCCCGGCCTCTTCGTGCTCGGCGAGGCGAACTTCTCCGACCACGGCGCCAACCG
>JBEANZ010000703.1:0-3543 GCA_041165185.1 Verrucomicrobiota bacterium
AGGAGATGCGCGAGTGCCCGCAGGACGACCCGGCGGGGCTCGACGGCCTGCTCCGGGCGGTGCAATCGAAGGCCTCGCCCTCGGGTTTCCTGCACGCGACGGTCGGAATCTATCCTGGGAAACGGCTGGTCCGGCGCCACACGCTCGACCTCAAGCGCATGAAGGAGCCGGCTTATCTCGCGGAGGTTTGCACGCAGCAGTTTCGCATCGAGCAGGAGAAATACGCGCTTTCACTCCTGAACGCCGGCGATGGCGGGGAGTTCGACATGGCCAAGCTCACGGTGAAGGACGTGTTATTTTGCGGCCTGCCGAACGATGAGATCGAGACGACGCAGACCGCGCTACTGGAGCGAAAAATCTACCCCGATCGGCTGGAGCTCGGCTCAATCGCCACGCTGGGCGCGGTGGTGGACTGCCTCGCGTTTACCAAGTCCAAGACCCCGACCCTCGTGCTCGAAATCGGCGCGGACGCGACGCACTCGTTTATCGCGTCGGCCGGCGGCGTCGAAGCCTCCCGACCCATCCCGCAGGGCCTCGAAGCGATGGTGCCAATCGTGCAAAAGGAACTCAGCCTCAAGGACGAGGAGTCCGCGCGGAAACTGTTTTTCTCAAACACGTTCGACTTCACGGGCATGGGGCCGTTGCTCACGAAGCGGCTGCTCAAGGAGCTCCAATCGTCCATCGGTTTTTACGAGGTGCAGACGGGCCAGTCCGTCGGCCAACTGCTCTGTGCGCAGCTCTCCCCGAAGCTCGCGTGGCTGGAGTCCGTCATCGCCTCGGCCCTCGGGATCAACGTCGTGAAGCTCGACCTCGCCCCGTGGCTTGCCTCCCGCCAAATCACCCTGCCCGAAACACTCTCCAAAAACGCCCAGGACGTCCGTTGGCTCGGACTGCTCAGCCTGATGGCCGGCCCCAACCCTACCGCTCCCGCTCCCGATGGAACTCCCGTTTCTGAAGAAAAAAAGTGAGGCGGTCGCGGTGCCGCTGGTCCCCGCCTGGCACCCGAATTTCCGCAACGCCGAGAAACTGCCGGACATCAAGCCGGTCCGCACCGCTTTTTTCGTCAACGGTGCCGCCGGTCTGGTCGCGCTCGTCGCGCTCACGCTCGTCGGCATCCGCGAATACAACCTGCGCAGCCTCAACGCCCAGATCGCCGAATTCGACGTGCAGATCGGTCGCACGAAGCGCTCCAGCGAGCTGGCGGTGGCGTCGTTCAAGAAGTTTCAGGCCGAGGAAGCCAAGGTCCTCGAGGTCGACGCCTTCGTGAAGTCGAAGCCCGTCGTGTCGGATCTCCTCCTTCACATCGGCAACACCCTCCCGAAAAACATCGCGCTCGACACGTTCGACCTCCGCGACGCCGGGCTGTCGCTCCGGTTCACTGTCCGCGGCTCGTCCGAAACCGCCGGTGACCGCGCCAACGCCTACCTCGAACAGTTGCGAACGGACAAGTCGCTCACGGACAAGTTCGACGACTTCGCGATCACCAGTTTTTCCCGCCACGCCACGACTGGCCGCCTGCTCGTGGACCTGTTCCTCAAGTTCAAGACCGCGCCCGCCAAGAAACCATGAGCAACGAAGAGTTCATCGCTCTCATCAAGAAGAACCTGTTCGGCACGATCTGCGGAATCGTCAGCCTCGCAGCGTTTGGCTGGTGGTATTACCGCGGCGACGACGTCCCCGCCGCCGAGAAACTGCTCGGCGAAAAGCAAACCGAGAGCGCACGCTACGGCGCCAACATCGCCAGCGCCAAGCAGCTGAAGGAACAACTCGACGCCCTCATCGCCGCCAACAAGGAGATCAACGCCCGGCTCGTCCGCGCCGGCGACCTCGGCAAGAACGTGAACGTGTTTTTCAAGATCGAGGCCGAGACCGCCACCAAGCTGCTCGATAACCGCCAGATTCCCCTCCCCACCCGTCGCGAGCCCCTCAAGACGGCCTATCAAGGGATTCCTTTTGCCGTCGGCGCCAAGGGCGACCTCGGCCAGCTCCTCGGGTTTCTCCGCCGGATCGAGAATGGCAGCCACTACTGCCGCGTCCTCACCGCCATCGTCGCGGCCTCCCCTGATCGCACCCAGCCGCTCACGCTCAACCTCAGCCTCGAACTCCTCGGCCACCCATGAGAACCCGCGCCCTCGCCCTGCTCGTGACGACGCTCGCGTTCGCCTCGGTTGGCGCCGCCGAGGACGCCAAGCCCGATCCCAAGGCCGCCGCCAAACCGAAAACCGACCTCGCGTCCGCCGACAAGCGCCGCGTCTCCGTCGACCTCGCCCGCCAACTCACCCGCCCGCCACACGCGGCCAAGCTACCCGACGAGTTACCTGAACCGTTCAACCCCGAGGGCTTCGATCAGATTGCGGCGGACGAGCGCCCTCCGGCCCCAGCCCCCACTCCTACCCGCGCGCCGAAAGTGACACCGGGGTCTGGCGAATCTGCCGCCCCCGTCGCTCCCACGGTCTCCGACCGCGAGTTGTTGGAAACGCTGGCGGCCAAGCTCCCCGCCACCGCCACAGCCGTGGCACCCGGCTCCGGCGAACGCCTCCTCTTTTTCGGCCGCAACAAGTTCAAGGTCGGCGATCACTTCGTCGTCAACTACGCGCCGACCGGCCTCGACTACGACCTCGAACTCGCCGCCATCGACAGCACCACATTCACCATTCGCTACCGCAATCAGGAAACCACCCGGCCCATCGTCCGCTCGGGAAAGCAACCATGAGAACCTCCCCTCGCCTCCTGCTCGCCGCTCTGCTGCTGGCCGCCCTCTCGGTCGCCGCCCGCGCCCAAGCCCCCGCTCAACCCGCTCAACCGGCGCCCGCCACCCCGGGCTCGGCGACCACCTCGCCCCCCGCCGCCGCCGACCCCAAGCCCGTCGGTGATCCCGCGCTCGCCGATAAGCCCGCCGCCCCGCCGAAGCCCGAGGTCACCCTCAAGTCTGAGGTCGACGCCAAACCCGTCGTCACCAAGGGCAAGGACTCCGGCGGTCAGGACACCCTCTCCGTCGACTTCCCCGACACCGACATCCGCGACATCCTCCGCAACGTCGCCGACCTCTTTGAACTCAATATCATCATGCCCGAGACCCTGCAGGGAAAGACCACGGTCAAGCTCCGGCAGGTCACCTGGCGGCAAATCTACGAAAATGTCCTAAAGCCCGCCAACTACACCTACGTCGAGGAAGGCAATATCATCAAGATCGTCAGCAACGAGAGCCTCACCCAAGAGCCCACCACCACCGACGTGTTCCTCATCAACTACGCCAAGGCGTCCGACATCCTCCCCACCGTCAGCTCCCTCGTCGATGCCACCGCCGGTGGGAAAATCGTCGTCGACTCCCGCAGCAACTCCCTCGTCATCACCGAGCGCCCCACCCGCCTCGGCCGCATTCGCCCCATCATCGAGGCCCTCGACCGCGCCACCGATCAGGTCATGATCGAGGCCAAGTTCGTCGAGGTCACTAGCGGCAATATCAAGAACATCGGCGTCAACTGGTCCTCCCTCGACGGCTATCGGGTCGGCGTCTCCGGCGACGGCAAGGGCGGCGTCGTC
>JBEANZ010000704.1:0-10167 GCA_041165185.1 Verrucomicrobiota bacterium
GGGCGGTCATGACGGGCCGGCACGAAAAGCGCGGCGCGCGGCGGTGTCCACTGCGTTTTTCGGTTCGCGCGCGGCCCACTTCGTCGTTGCCGCCAAGTCCCCCGCCGCTTCCCTCGGCGGCGTTCCCCTCCGTCCATCCGAGCGTCGCGTGTGCGCCGTCCGGTGCCCGGCGTCCTCGATCCACCATGACCACACCCACGCCCCGTCTCGCGCTCGCGTTTTCCACGCTCGCCCTTCTCGCCGTCGTCGCCGCGCCCGCGCCGGCGCGCGCACAAGCCGCCGCTCCTCCGCCCGCCGGCACCGTCGCCAGCGCCTCCGCCGCCGCCGTGTCCGAGGCCGTCGTCCTCACGCCCTTCGAGGTCAGCACGGATCGCGACACGGGTTTCGCCGCGGCGAGTTCCCTCGCCGGCGGCCGCCTCGCGATCGATTTGCGCGATACGCCCGCCTCCTACGGCGTCATTACGCGCGATTTCATCGACGCCCTCGGCATCGTCGACCTCCAGGGCGCGGCCGAGTGGACCACGGGCGGCACGCTCAACGTCGACAACGGCCAGCAGAACTTCTTCGCCTCCCCGATCAACTACACCATCCGCGGCACGGGCAACAGCCGCCCGCAGCGGAATTTTTTCCCGCAATTCAACAACGGCGACTCCTACAACCTCGAGCGCTACGACTTCGGCCGCGGCCCCAACGCCATCCTCTTCGGCAACGGCTCCCTCGGCGGCGTCTCCTCCGCGACCACCAAGCGCGCGCAGACCAACCGCTCCTTCCAGTCCTCCCAGCTCAGCGTCGGCTCCTGGCGCAACTACCGCGCCACCTTCGATCTCAACCAGCCCATGAGCAAGGCCGTCGCCTACCGCGTCGCCGGCGTCTGGGGCGACAGCGACGGCTGGCGCATGAAGGACTTCGACCGCCGCAAGGCGATCTTCCTCAACACCACCATCCGCCCGTGGCGCGACACCGAACTCCGCATCGAGGGCGAATACGGCATCAACTCCCGCCAGTCCGGCTTCACCACGCTCGACGATCGCCTCTCCGGCTGGGACGGCCGCACCACCTTCAACGCCCCCGCCGCCGCCACCACGCTCCCCGGCAACGCCAACGCCCTCGGCATCGGCCGCCGCGGCGCCAACTACCACGTTTACGTCCCCTTCGGCGGCCCGTCGGTGATCATGAATTACCAAAACGATCCCATCACCCTCCCCGGCGGCAACAGCACCACCACGCCCCTCGCCGGCTTCATCCAGGTCGTCTCGCCCACCGTCACGCTCCCATCCTTCAACTCCGCCGGCGCCACGTTTCTCCACGCCGTCGACATCCCGTCCAACCGCTTCGACACCGCGATCAACAACTCCTTTTTCCGCCCGCCGTCCGAGGAGTTCACCATCTCGCCCGACGCCCCGATCCTCACGCAGCGGTTCAAGGACCTCCAGCTCACGCTCAACCAACGCCTCGGCAATTTCTACGTCGAGGTCGCCGCCGACATCAACCGCGCCCGCTCCTTCATCAACGGCGAGCAGAACCGCAGCAGCAACGACACCTACATCGACATCAACCGCGTGCGCCCCGACGGCTCGCCCAACCCCAACTTCCTCCAGCCCTACGGCGACGGCTTCCTCATGCGCGGCTACCGCCAGTTCGACTACACCAATTTCCGCGGCGCCGCCGCCTACGTGCTCCAAACTCGCTTCGGCAATTTCGCCTTCAACACCCTCGGCGGCGTCAATCTCGGCGAAGACCAAAACGACTATCGCTACCTCAGCCTCGCGCAGGGCGCCGACCACCGCCAGTGGGGGTTCCTCGAATCCACCGTCGTGCAGGCCGTGCGTATCCGCCGCTACTGGAACGAAACCAGCCGCCCCATCCCCGACCTCTCCCTCGCCCCCATCACCTACGTCGATCCCAATCCCGCCACGCGCGCCAACACCCCCATCCGCCCCATCTGGGCCATCAACATCGCCCGCCGCGACACCGAGGCCGTCAACACGAGCGACTTCCGCTACGCACTCGGCTCGGTCAACGCGAAGTTCTTCAAGAACCACCTCGTCGTGCTCGGCGCCGTGCGGCAGGACGCATTTAACTTCCGCACCCGCCAGCAGCTCGACAAGGGCGACTACCCGCTCGATTGGGACGGCCTCACGCGCATCCTCCGCCCCGCGCCGCCCGCCGACTACGCCACGCTCACCTACCGCCAGCGCGACGCCGCCGGCAACCCCGTCGGCGCCCCGCAGGAAGCCGCCATCCGCCCGCGGATCGCGCCCAACGGCGACCGCGATCCGCTCTACGCCGGCGACCGCTTCAAGGACGACTACAACCCCCCGCCCGTGAAAGGCCGCCAGCTCACCCGCTCCGTCGGCGCCGTCGCCCACCTCGCGACTTGGCTCAACCCCTCGATCAATTTCGCCGAAACCTTCAACCCACCCGGCGGCATCGTGCGCATCGACGGCCGCCTCCTCGAGCCCGTCATCTCCAGCGGCACCGACTACGGCCTGCGCATGGAGCTCCTCCAAAACCGCCTCAACCTCGGCTTCACCTACTACACGACCAAGGAAATCAACGGCGCCATCGGCACCGACGGCCCGAACTTTTTCACCACCCTCTATCAGGCAAACGTCGTCGGCGATCTCAGCGCCGGCGGCCGCAACATCCGCGGCGCCGGCGATCTGCCCGTGCAATACCGCGACATCCGCACCCGCTCCGGCAAGGGCTTCGAGTTCGAGATCACCGCGAACTTGTCGAAGGCGTTTCGCCTCACGGGCAGCGCGAGTTTCCCGCAGGTGTTCGAGTCGAACCTCAATCCCGACGTGAAAGCCTACATCGACAAGAACATGCCACTCTTCCGCCAGATCGCCCGCGACGCCGGCGTGAACATCAGCGCCAATGACGTCGCCGCCGTCGACACCAGCATCGCCATCAACCTCCGTTCGCCCGACGCGACGAACGCGCAGAACGCGTTCAACAACATCGTCGCCTTCCGCCAGAACATCATCGAGGGCAAACGCCAGAGCCAGGACCAGCCCATCGTCAACGTGTTTGCCGACTACACGTTTCAGACCGGCCGCCTGAAGGGCCTGCGCCTCGGCTCCGGCGTGCGCTACCGCGCGAAACAAATCATCGGCTTCCGCGGCTCCGACACCATCGCCAGCCCCACCGCCCCGCTCACCGCCATCGACGACCCCACCGTCGACGCCTACACACCCGTCTACACGCCGAACGACTACTACATCGTGACCGGCACGGTGAACTACACCTGGCGCTTCAAGAACCGTCGCGACCTCACCGCGAATCTCGTGATCAACAATCTCCTCAACGACCGCGGTCCGCAGTATTCCTCGATCGCGCAAACGGCCTCCGCGCTCCGCCCGAAAGGCGGCAACTACCTGAGCCCCGCGCGCGAAACGGTCCCCATCTCCTTCGCCCTCAAGCAACCGATCAGCTACAATTTCCAGCTCACGTGGAAAATGTAGCCCGTGGGCACGAACGCCCCGGCGCTCCGCGTTCGCAGCCCGGCGTTCGGCGTTCCGGGTCCGTAGTTCCGAGTTCGTAGTTCCGAGTTCGTAGTTCCGAGTTCGTAGGTCCGAGTTCGTAGTTCCGAGTTCGTAGGTCCGAGTTCGTAGTTCCGGCTTCAGCCGGTGCCTTAGATCGGATCCGCCGCGAAGGCTCGAGTTCGTAATTTCGGCTTCAGCCAGTGCCTTGATTCCAGTTCGCCGTCTGCTCCGAGTTCGTAGTTCCGGCTTCAGCCGGTGCCTTGGTTCCCCTCCGCCACCGTCTCCCACCTGCGAATTTCCTTTGCCCCGCGCGCCCGCCCGCCGCGATTCTCCCCGCGATGTCCGCCGCTCCCGCGCCAGCCCCACGCGCCGACCCCGCCGCGCTCGACGCCACCGATCCGCTCGCGCGTTTCCGCGCGGAGTTTTTTCTCCCGCCAGGCCAAATCTACCTCGACGGCAACTCCCTCGGCCTCCTCTCGCGCCGCGCTGAGGCCCACCTCGCACGCGTCGTCGCCGAGTGGCGCACGCTCGCCATCGGCGGATGGAGCGACGCCGCACCACCGTGGCTCGCGCTCGCCGAAACCGCCGCCGAAAAACTCGCCCCGCTCCTTGGCGCCGGGCCCGACGAGATCTGCGTGACCGGCCAAACCACCGCCAACCTCCACCAACTTCTCGCCACCCTTTTCGATCCACGCCACTCGACCCGCCGCGTCCTCCTCGGCGACGCCCTGAATTTCCCCTCCGACGCCTACGCGCTCGCCTCGCACCTCCGCCTCCGCGGCCTCGATCCCGCCGCGCACCTGCGCCGCATCCCTTCGCGCGACGGCCGCGTGCTCCGCCTCGACGACCTGCTCGAAAATCTCGCCGCGCCCGACGTGCAACTCGCCGTGTTGCCCGCGGTGGTGTTCACCAGTGGCCAACTCCTCGACGTCGCCACGCTCACGCGCAAAGCCCGCGCGCGCGGCGTCCTCATCGGCTGGGATCTCTCGCACAGCATCGGCGCCGTGCCCCACGCGCTCGGCGGCGCGGATGGGCCGGACTTCGCGTTTTGGTGCCACTACAAATGGCTCAACGCCGGCCCCGGCGCCGTCGGCGGCCTCTTTCTCCATCGCCGCCACCACGCGCGCGCCCCCGGCCTCGCCGGCGGGTGGGGCGTGCGCGCCGACCGCCGCTTCGCGCTCGCCGCGCAACACGAGCCCGCCGCCGGCGCCGCCGCGCTCCACATCGGCACGCCGCCGATGCTCTCGCTCGCCCCGCTCCTCGGCTCGCTCGAACTCATCGCCGCCGCCGGCGGCATCGCCGCGCTCCGCGCCAAATCCCTCGCGCTCACCGATTTTCTCCTCGCGCACCTCGACGCCGAACTCGCCCCGCTCGGCGTCACCGTCGTCACGCCCAGCGCCCACCTCGCGCGCGGCGGCCACCTCGCACTCGCGCACCCCGACGCGTGGCGCCTCTGTCAGGCGCTACGCTCCGCCGGCGTCGTCGCCGATTTTCGCACCCCCGATCTCCTCCGCCTCGCGCCCTCGCCGCTCTACACGAGCTTCGCCGATTGCGCCGCAGCCATCGCGCGCCTGAAACATATCCTCCTCACCCGCGCCCACGAAAACTTTCCCGCCACCCGCGCCCTCGTCACATGAAACTCATCGACATCACCCACCCCCTCTCCAACGCCACCGCCCCGTGGCCCGGCGACACCCAGTTCCACTTCGAGTTCGTCTGCCGCCTCGCCACTGGCGCCACGTGCAACGTCGGCCGCTTCACCAGCGGCATCCACAGCGGCACGCACATGGACGCCCCGCTCCACTACAACGACGCCGGCGTCTCCATCGATCTCCTCGATCTCGACATCCTCCTCGGCCCCGCGCGCGTCTTCCTCGCGCAAAACACGATGACCCTCACGCGCGAACACTTCGCCGGCCTCGACGCCCGCGCCACCCCGCGCGTGCTCGTGCGCACCAACCACTGCGACGACAAAACGACCTTCCCCGCGCGCATCCCCACCCTCGCGCCCGACGTGCCCGCGTGGCTCGGCGCGCAAGGCGTCCGCCTCCTCGGCCTCGATCTCCCCTCCGTCGATCAAACCGACGATCCGACGATGCAGATCCACCACCGCCTCGAAGCGGCGAACATCATCATCCTCGAAAACCTCGACCTCCGCGCCGCCGCCCCGGGCGTCTACGAACTGATCGCGTTGCCCCTGAAAATCGCCGGCGCTGAAGGCTCCCCCATCCGCGCGGTGCTGCGGACGGCCGATTGAAAATCGACCCGCCAGCGAACGCGCCGCCATCCTGACTCAGCGCGAAGGCGCGGGAGCTTCGGTTCCCGTCGTTGACCACCTCGGAGATTTCCCCACCGTTCAGCCATGGCCTCCGCCGCCCGAAAACGTGCCCTGTCCGCCGAAACCGACGCCGCCGTCCGCGCCCTCGCGGTGAAGCGGGAGGCCCGTGCCTTGATGGCGGCAAAGGTCGCGCAAGGCCGGACCTACGAAGCGCTGGCGGATAGCGTCGGCCTCCTCGGCATCGACCTCACCAAGGGTCCGATTCGTCGCCGGCAGCTAACGTATTGCGGTGTCCGCCTTGGCTGATTCACGGACATTTCCGCACGACTACCGGCAGCTTTTTGCCGGCGCGCCGCGCCCCGTCGTGGTTGGCGGTCAGGCCGTCAACCTGTGGGCGATCCTCTACCTCGAGCCTGGCGAAATTCAGTCCTCGTCGCGTAAGTATGGCAGCCACGACTTGGATGTTCTCTCGAATCGCGACGTGCTCGCGCTCCTGAAGCGCCTGCCGGACTGGCGGTTTACCCCGACGAAATGGACCGTCTTTGGCTCCGGCATCACCGCGCGGGCCGAGCGCGTGGCCCAAGACGGTCGCAAATTGCTCGTCGAGGTCTTGCATTCGGTGGCCGGGTTGGAACCCGTCGATTTGAAACACACGGACGAGATCGAACTCGATGGCACAATCTATCGGCTGCTCGATCCCATCGCCATGTTGAAGGCGAAGGCCTACAATTTCGCGCACTTTGATCAAACCGGCGAACCGCCACGGCAGGACGAAATGCATCTACGGATTATCGCCACCTGCGTTCCCATCTACTTGTCGGCTGCTCACGATCGCTTGCTGGAATTGGTCGCTCAGGGTCATGCGGAAGCTGCGGCGCTACGTCGCAGCTTATCGAGAAACCTGTCCCGCACGTTCGAAATTCTCACCCACAAGAAACTCCTCCCCGCCATCGTGGGCGCCGGCATCGATCCCCTTTCCGTGGTGCCCGCTTCCTTTCGGACTTCCGTCGAACCGAAGATCGCCAGAGCCTGTGAATTTCAGCTTCCGCGAATTGCGGCGGCGATGTCCGGCCCCGATAGAAACGTCACCCCGTAGGTCCGCGGTCCCGTGAAGAGGAAGGCCTCGCTCGCAACCGCCCGCGCCACCCCATGCGTGCTCGTGCGCACCCACCACTGCGACGACAAACCGACCTTCCCCGCGCGCACCCCCACCCTCGCGCCCGAACGCCGACTCACGCCGCCGCGCGCTTGGCGAACGGCCGGTTGCGCCAGAGTTTTTTCCACGCCTCCCCGATCGGGATGCGCCGATACGACTCCGGAAACCGCTCCGCGAGCAGCCGCGACACCTGCGGGTAGTAGTCGGAATTCAGCGTGGGAAAAAGGTGGTGCTCCGTGTGGAAGGAGAAATTCGAGTGCACGCGGTCCAGCCATGCGGGCACGATCACGCTCGTCGTCCCATGCAGCGGATCGGCGTGCGTCGTCGTCGGGTTGATGAAGTGGTTCGTGAAGATGTAGCTCATCGAAATCGCCGAGGTCGCGACCTGCACGCCGAGCGCCATCACCGCAAACCGTCCGAACTGCCCGCCCATCAGCGCGCACAGCGCCGCCTGGACCACCGCGATACACGCCAGCTCGCCGAGGATCACGGGCGCGTCGCCGGATTGGTAGAGCGGACGCGCGGGCATTCCGAGCGGCCGCGCACCGCGAAAAATTCCGCCGAGCGTGTTGCGCACGACGTAGGGGATGAAGTGCGCGAACACGAGCGGGTTCCAGGGAAACACCTCCGCGTTTGGATAGAAAATCCACGTATACCACCGCGCACCCGTCGTCTCCTCGCCCGCGAGAAACGCGCGGTCCGGATCGTCGGCCGTGCCGTAGTGGACGTGGTGCGTCTGGTTGTGGACGCGCCGCCACACCGTCGGCGCCACGAGGAGAAAACTCCAAAACAACAACTCGCACGCCCGCTGCGCGCGCCCGCCGCGCACGATCGAGCCGTGCGCCAGATCATGCGCCGCAAACCCGATCACCGACGAGGCCAACGCCGCCACCGCGATGAGCGCAGCGAAGCCCACGGCGCCGGGCACACCGCCGCCGAGTCGTCCAGCCGCGCCATACGCCGCGACGACCACCGCCGCCGCGAGCGCGACCGCACGGAGCTTGCGCGGCTCCGCGCGAAACGCCTCCGGCGGCAACGCCGCACGCAACCGCGCGACATCCGCCGCCGTGAGCGACGGCGAAGCATGCGCCGCGTGCGCGCTCGCGTGGTGGGAAGCGGACACCGATGACGATGCCGATGACGATGCGCGTGCGGACATCGCCGTCACGCGGCTGCGACCGCCCCGGGCCGCGCCGCGATATGGAGAAACAGGTTGATGCCCTCGGGCTCCGCGCCGACGCGGATGTCCTCCGCAAGCACGCCCGCGCTGATCGCGATCTGGCGCAGCTCCTCCGCGCTGCGGTGGTGCAGCCGCCAGTCGCCGAGGATTTCCATGTAGGAGCGCGTGGGGTTGGCGTCGGAGAAATTCCCCGCGATCAACTCGCCGCCCGGCGCGAGCGCCGGCAGCAGCCGCCGCAGCATCCGCGCGAAAATCGGCGCCGTGAAGTAGTCGCAGATGCCCGCCGCCCAGATGAGATCGTAGGCGAGCGGCGGCGTGAAGCGCAGGACGTTTTGCCGTTGAAACGCCACGCGCCCGGCGAAGGGCCGCGTGAGTTCGCGCGCGTGCTCGATGGCGTTGGCGTCGAGCTCGACGCAGTCGAACGAGACGGGCGCGTGCGGATTGGCCGCGAGCCACTCGGCCATGCAGCGGCCGGGGCCGCTGGCGAGATTGAGCACACGCACGGGTTCGTGCCGCGCCGCGAACCGATCGAGCACGGAGTGGAAGTAGCGCTTGCGGTTGCGCACCGCGCGCGAGGCCGGCTGCGCGTGGAAGTAGCGATCCCACGCGGCGTGTTTTTCATCGGCCGTGATCCGCTCGCGGTAGAGGCGGTCGATGATTTCGAAGTCGCCGGCATAACCGTGGGGCTTGAGCCAAGCGTGACCCTGCATGGTGTCGGCCTCGGTCAACGCCACGCCAAACGCCTCGCGCAAGCGCTCGAGCTGCGCGGCGCTGAGATCGGGGAGCCGACGCATGAGCGCGTCGAGCACTGGAAACTCCCGCGGCGTAGGCCCGCCGCGCGCGACGAGCGCGACAATGAATTCGCAGGTCGCGGAAAAGTCCAACGGCACGGGTGACGCGGCAGGGGGCGCGGCGGAAGCGACGGCGGCGGGGAGCAGGGAAGTGGTGGTGGTGTTGGCGGGATCAATCATCGGAGGGAAAATGGATCAGGGCTTCGCGGGCGGACGGGCGGGGAGCTTCAGCGGTGCGGGCGATTTCATCGGAGCCGGCGCTGTCTCGCCGGCGGCGTGTTTCTTAAGCAACTGCTCGAACTGTGTGGTGGCCTTGGGGGCGCTGACCGGGGCCGAGCGGGCGACGGCTTGGATTTCGCCGTCGAGCTTCGACTTGGCGGCGACGGCGAGCGTCGGCTCGGCGCGCATCGCGTTGAGCGCGGCGACAAGCCGGGTGTTGGCCGATTCGGTGTCGGCGATGGTCCGGCGAAGTGCAGATACGTCGGCGAGGAGGTTTTGTTTCTCAGCCACGGCGGCCTGGGCCAAGCGGCTGCTCGACTCGGCCTCGGTCCGCGCCTGCTCCGCATGCGTCGCGGCCTCGCGCTCGCGGCTCACGGCCGCGACGGCCCTGGTCTCCGCCTCGGCTTTCTTGCCCCGATTGTTGAACGCAAGAAACCCGGTGGCCGTCGCCGACACGACGAGCGCGCCGGTGCAGAGGAGCATGAACGACTTGACGAGCGCGACCTTGGCGGCGTTGGCCTCGCCGGCGACGACCTGTTTCACGAGCCAGAACGAGGCGAGGATGGCAAACGCCGCGAGCGTCCCGGTGGTCGCACCGACCTTGACGAGAAACTCCTCGGTGAAGAGCGCGGAGGGATCGAGTTCGGCGAAGGGCATGGGGAAGCGAGGTGAAGGAACGCTCCCCGCGGCGCGACCGCCGGCCGAGAACGCCTACGAATGCGCGCGCGGGACTCAGAGCTTGGCGGTCTTGGTTTCGACGGCACCGAGGCGGCGCTCGTGGTCGGTGGACGCGGAGGACAGTTTTGCGACGTCGGTGGAGATCGTCGGGCAATCGCACGCGTCGGCCCGGTGCTCAAGGAGGGTGACTTTTTGGTCGAGCTTCTTCACGTCATCCCACAGCTGGTCGACATCGTGCGCGGACTTGTCGATTTTCACGGCGTGGTCCTCCTGCGTGGTGCCGAGCTGCGCGACCTCATCAGCGCTGCGACTCTTGCCGAAGGTGCGGAGAAGGCCGGCCAAGCCGACGCCAGCAGCCGACAGTGCGGCCATGAGTT